>CANHKH010000141.1 GCA_947460165.1 Comamonadaceae bacterium | reverse complement strand
GTCGCGGAAGGGGCCGTAAAACGCACTGGCGAACTTGGCGCTGTAGGCCATGATGCGGGTGTGAATGTGGCCTTGCGCTTCGAGCGCTTGGCGAATGGCGCCTATGCGGCCGTCCATCATGTCGCTGGGTGCCACGATGTCCACGCCTGCGGCCGCCTGGTTCAGCGCCTGCTGCACCAGCATGGCCACGGTGTCCTCGTTGAGGATGTAGCCTGTTTCGTCGAGCAGCCCGTCTTGGCCGTGGCTGGTGTAGGGGTCCAGTGCCACGTCGGTCATCACGCCCAGGTTGGGGAATTCTTTTTTGAGCGTGCGCACCACGTGTGGCACCAGGCCTTTGGGGTTGGCCGCTTCGCGCCCGTCCGGGGTCTTGAGCGCGCTGTCAATCACCGGGAACAGCGCCATCACTGGGATGCCCAGCTTCTGGCATTCCTCGGCCACGGGCAGCAGCAGGTCCAGCGACAAACGCTCCACACCAGGCATGGAGGCCACGGCCTGGCGCTGGCCCGTGCCCTCGGTGACAAAGACCGGGTAGATCAGGTCGTGCACGCTCAGCGCGTGCTCGCGCACCAGGTTGCGGGTGAAGCTGTCGCGGCGCAAGCGGCGCGGCCGGCCGGCGGGGAAGGGGGCGTAAGAAGTCATGCCAAACATTGTGCCAAAGGCCCAGGCAAGTGCCCCTGTCCCGCCCCGGACTCCTAGGTGAATACACCAAGCTCAACCATAAGCCGTCTTATTTAAAATCATTGGCATGCAGACGTTTAGGCGTTTGCATCCCGCTTCACCTCCCTGAGCGGGTGCCTTCTGCCCTTTGGGTGGACAGGCTTATTCACCCGGCGGACTTCGTGTCTGGCCGGGTTTTTTTTGGGTGCGCCACCATCCGACAAGGGGCCAAGCGCCCGCAACCGTGATCTGCTGTCCTGCGGGACCGACAGCAGTCGTTGCCTGTGCCGCCGCTTCACAATCGGACATCGCTTTTGACAAGGGTGCATCGGTCTCAGAGACGATTAAGAAATCGGGGTCAGAAATCGGGGTCAGATACAGATTAATCCGGATTAATCAACGGCCCCGCCACCGACAGTTTCAACCGCCTGACCAACTTGAGCGGCTGCGTCAACCTGCCCACCAGCACGCAGGTGGTCTACGACGCACGCGGCAACATCATCTTCAAGAGCGACGTAGGCCGCTACTGGTGCGACAGTCAGCGGGCCAACCGGCTGGCCAACTTCACGCTTGAAGGCCATACCGGCGTCCAGGCATTGACGGGCACTCGTGCGCTGAGCTTGCTCGTGCATCGTGTGGACCATGCGCACGCAACGCGTGTGGCACTTTTTTACATCAAGGCGAAAACACCTCGATATCTAGCCCCTCAACGGCACCGAAGTGCTTGGCATTGGCGGTCAGTACGGGAAGTCGGTGCTCTATGGCGGTGGCGGCGATGAGCGCATCGCCCATCTGAAGCCCGTGGCTGAGTGTGAGCGACTCCATCAGTTCGGTGGCGCGCAGCGTGATGACCTCGGTCACCGGCAAAAGCCTGGCAGAGCGCTTGTCGAGCATCTTTTTGACAGCCAGCAGCTCAGCCTTGCTGCGCATGCCCTGCAGGATTTCGAGCCAACTGATGGACGACAGCGTGAGCGCGCCTAGTTCATCGAGCCGGCGCGTGGCGTTCGGGTAGCCGCGCAGATGCCAAATCAGTACATCGGTATCGACCAGCATCGTCAAGGCGGGTTGCGCGAGCCGTTGCGGTTGTAGCGCGGCTTGCGGATTTTGCTCAACCAGGCCGCCACATCGGCCGTGTCCTCGCGGTCACGCCAGATGCCGAAGGCCGGATCGTCGGTCGTGAATTCCTCCTTCGGTGCGGCTTGGGCCTCTTCCTCGATGCGCACCGTCACCAGCGTGTCGCCGGCCTTTGCCAGCTTCGCGCGCCAGGCTGCCGGCAAATCGGCCACCGGCACATGCTCAAACACCACTGCACTCATCTCGAATCCTTCCTTTACGCTGTCGCATCAGCGCGACGCATGCGCGCACCGCGCCACCGGCCACCGACCCCCTGCAACAGCCTGTCGCGCTCATCGGGCAACAACTCGCCGATGGCGCGATGCGCTCTAGCATCGAACTGTTCTGCACAAGGGGGTTGTGCTTGTGCTGCGGCACCAGTTGGTCCTGCGACACCCCAAAAGCCTCGGCCAGCTGCTTGGCCGCCACGATGGAATGAGCCATTTCGGCGGGATCTCACAGGCCGATGCTCGCCCCAGACTCACCGATCTGCTTGCCTGCTAGGGCCTGAGACCCGCATCAACGTTTGCGGCCATGATGACTCTAGCACGCAATGGCAGCGTCCTGACAATGAGTGCGAGCCGGGCGCTCAAGCGGCCAAGCTCAGCCGCCCAACACCCGCGCGCCAGGCGCAGCAAACTCCGGCGGCCAGACCACCTGCCATTTGCCGTTGTTGACCTGCTTGACCTTGTAGAGGTCTTTGCCCTTGATGAAGTTGTTCATGCCGTCCCAGCGCATGCGGCCAATGATGGTGTCGACCTGGCTGCGCTTGATCCAGGCGCCCAGGGCTTTGTCGTCCAGCCCTTTGGTGCCGGTCACCGCGGCTTCCAGCACCTGCCAGCTGGCAAAGGCCACCGAGGCAAACAAATCCACCGAGGTCTCGGCCATGCCGGCCTTGCTTGCGCGCTCGCCGTAGACTTTGATGAACTCGGCGGCCACCGGGTTGTTGGTGAAGGGCGCGTGCTCTTCAAACACGGTCAGGGCCATCACGCCTTGGCCGTCTGGGGACTTGGCCATGGGGCCGGGGGCGGGGAACATGGCAAAGGTCATGGGCGGCGTGTAGCCGATCTTGCGCATGGCGTCCAGCAGCATGTTGGCCTCCAGGCCCACGCCACCGACCCAGACCATGTCGGGCTTGGCGTCTTTGACGCGGGCGGCAATGGCGCCAAAGTCGCGGTTGCCAAAGTCCCATTCCAGGTAAATGGCTTCACTCAGGCCGCGTGACTTGATGACTTGCCGTGCCCCTTGGGTGACAAAGTGCACCGAGGGGAACTTGCTGGCCAGCACCGCAATGGTTTTGGGTGGGCGAGCGGCCGAGGCGGCGGCGTCCATCACCAGGCTGGGCCACACCGATTCAATGTCAAACGCACTGCCAGACACCGAAAACTGACCGTCGTACTTGGCCAAGCCAGGCAGGCCAAAGGTGTTGTGGATCAGCACTTTGTTGTAGCGCTGGGCCACGCCCATGGCCGACAAGATGGAGCCGGTGGCATAGGGTCCCATGAGCAGGTCCACCTTGTCCACGGTGATCAATTGCTCGTACAAGGTGCGGGCCACGTCGGGCTTGGACTGGTCGTCGCGCACGATCCACTCCACCGGCCGGCCCAGCAGGCCACCGCGCTTGTTCAAGCCCTCCATGAAGATGTCGCTGGCGATTTTTTGCGCCGCCGAGGCGCCGCTGAGCGGGCCGGTCAGGCCCAGGGTGCTGCCTATGCGGATGGGGCCCGTCTGAGCCCGCAAGTGGGGGGTGGCCGCGAGCAGCGGCAAGGACAAGGCGGCCAAGCCAAGTTGGCGGCGTGAATGATCGACCATGAGCGTGATTCCTTGTGAAGGGGGCAATGTGGGGAAAAAGTGGCGCAGGACGCTCAGGTTTTGAGCTCTTGCAGGTTGCTGGCGTCGCCCTCTTCAGCCATGCTAAAGCGGTCGCCGAAGTCAAAAAAGTCGTCGTGCTGGAAGCCGTTTTCGTAGTACTGAATTTCCCACCAGTTGTGGTCCAGGTCTTCCAGGTAAAAGGAGTACACGCCGTGCATGTCTTGCTGGGGCAGCACCTGCCGAATGCCGTAGGTCTCTTTGTGCTCAATGGCCTTGGCATGGGCTTGGTCGACCTCGGCCCGGCTGCTCACATCGACGCCCCAGTGGTTGAGCACGCTGCAGGGGTGCACCTGGTCGCCGACCTCCACGCAGACCACATGAAAACGCATGCCCAGGCGAATGACCATGGCCGGCTTGCCATGGCGCACGCATTCGAGGCCCAGGAACTCCTCGTAAAAGCGGCGTGAGGCTTTGAGGCTGAAGACCTCCAGCGTGCCGTGGCTGATGCAGTAGGGCTGGATGACCGAGGTGCGCGCCTTGGGCGTCGCGGTGCAGTTGTCTGGAAGCATGGGAATCTCCTTTACACACGTTCTAGGGTTGGGAGGGACGCGCGGTCCCGTTCGGACAAAAAGGCATCGGCAAAAAATTGCGCAGGCGGCAAGCCGCCGAGTTCCACAAAATCTTTTTCAGCATCGGCCACCATGGCGGCGGACCCGCAGGCATAGACATCGTGGCCAGACAGGTCGGGCAAGTCGCTGAGCACGGCCTGCTGCACATGGCCGCTGCGGGCGGGCCAGGGCGCGGTCGCATCCGGGCGGCTGAGCACGGGAATAAAACGGATGTGGGGGTGCTCGCGCGCCCACTGGCTGGCCAGCTCGTGCTGGTACAAGTCGGCCACGGTGCGACCGCCCCAGTACAGGCGCACAAGGCGCTGTGAGTTGCGCTCCAGCATGCGCAGCACCATGGATTTGACAGGCGCAAAACCAGTGCCCGTGGCCACCAGCACCAAGGGCCTGGGGCTGTCTTCACGCAGGTAAAACTGGCCCAGCGGCATTTCAATTTGCACCAACTCGCGCACCTTCATGGCGCCAAACACGTGGTCGGTGAAGGCCCCGCCCGGCAGGTGACGCAGGTGCAGCTCCAACTGACGCACGCCTTCGGCCTTGGGGGCGTTGGCAATCGAGTAGCTGCGCCGTTTGCCGTCGGCCAGCAGCACGTCCAAAAATTGCCCGGCTTGGAACAGCATGGGCTCGTTGGCTGGCAAGCCCAGCGTCAAAATGCTCACGGAGGGAATGGGCCGCTCCAGGCTCAACACCCGCGCGGGCATGCGTTTGGGCCGGCTGCCCCGGTCGGGGTCCACTTCATCCAGCGCAATCACCAAATCGCTGCAAGGCCGGGCGCAACACAGCAGGGCCAGGCCCTTGGCCCTGTCGGCCTCGCTGAGGTATTTGTCGTGCGCCGCGCCAAAGTCCACCTGGCCTTGCAGCACAGTGCCGCGGCAGCTGCGGCACATGCCCGAGCGGCAGCTGAAGGGCAATAAAAAGCCTGCCGCCAACCCTGCCTTGAGAATTTCTTGACCGTCAGCGCACTCGAAGCTGTTGCCGCTGGGTTGCAAGGTGACCTGAAATGCCATGTTGCCAGCGCTCAGCCCACCGTGAATTCGAACTCGCCAATCAGCTCAATGGCCTGGCGAACCCGGTCGCCAGGCTGCAAAAAGACCCCGCGCGCCGTGCCCACGCCCGCCGGTGTGCCCGTGAGGATCACATCGCCGGGCACCAAGGTGACTTTGTGGCTGAGCGAGGAGATCAGCTCGGCCACCGAGTACACCATGTGGGCGGTGTTGGAGTCTTGCATCAGAACGTCATTGACCCAGAGCTTGAGCCCGAGCTTTTGCACGTCGGGAATGTTCACCGCAGGCGTGATGGCCGGGCCCATGGGGCAGGCCCCCATGAAGGATTTGTGCTGCAACCAGTCGTAGGAAAAAGGCGAGCTGCTGTCTTCATACGGGCGCTTCATGCGGTCGCGGGCAGACAGGTCGTTGGCAATGGTGTAGCCCGCCACATGCCTGAGCGCATCACCCACCGAAACTCGGCTGCAGGGGCGGCCGATGATGACGGCCAGCTCGACCTCCCAATCGAGGCGCTCCACGCCCGCAGGCCGCAGCACCGTGGTGTCAGGCCCGGTGATGGTGGAGGTGGACTTGAGCAAAAACCAGGGTTCCAGGCCAGGCGTGCCAGGAGGCGGGGTTTTCAGCCCCAGCACCCTGGCCATTTCAGCTAAGTGGTCGTGGTAATTGGCTCCCGCAAAATACAAGTTGGGCGGGCGGGCAATGGGGGCCAACAGCTGGGCGCCGCGCAGGGGCTCGCGCTCTGACATGCGGGCTGCGGCCGAGGCCAGCTTGCCTTCGGCTTCCTCCCACTTGGACATGACCTCCATCATGTCTTTGTAGCTTTGCGAAGGGTAAAAATCGCCTTGCCTGTAAAGACCCATGACCGGACCTTGCCCGGCGTCGAAACTTGCCAACTGAAACATCGTTTGATTCTTGCTTGAAAATTAATAAGCTTGCTTAGCATGCATCATTCAAGCAATTGGCAGTTCAGCGTCATGGGACTTACCCGGTGTGAGGTCTTTGAGCTGACCTGGGCCCATCCTGTGCTTGGCCCAACACCTTGAGGCGGGTCCTGGCCACCCGGCAAATCCAGGGCATGTTGGGTTCCGCCGGGCGCGCCCGGCGGCCACAGTGAGGTCATCTCACCAGGGCCCAATGACCTCGATGACCTGCCCACTTGCTCAATATGGCCAGCCCATGCAAAATCTAGCTAGCTATTTCATTTAGGACGCCAGCCATGATCCATGTCCCCCTTGCACAGGCCAAAAATCAGCTGTCCGAATTGGTCGGGCGGGTGGAGCGCGGTGAGACGGTCGCCGTCACCCGACGTGGCAAGCCCGTGGCACGGCTGGAGGCCTGGACGCTTGACGAGACGGAACAACAACGCGACCGCGTCCTGGAAACCTTCGAGCGCCTGAGTGATTTGCGCCGGGGTATGGTGTTGGAAGGCGATCTCAAATCCATGGCGCGCCAGGGCTTGGCTTGATGCGATTCGTCCTCGACAACTCCGTGGTCTGTGGCTGGCTGCTTCAAAACCAGGCCACGGCCTACTGTGACGCCATCGCCCAGCGCCTTCAGTCAGCCCAGGCCATCGCCCCACCCTTGCTGGCCTTGGAGTACACCAACGTGCTGCGCACGGCATGCAAGCGCCAGACGATATTGGCATTTCATGCCCAGCAGATGCTCAGCATGCTGGCTCAGCTGCCCATCGAAATCGACACGTCTGTACCGCAACCCGCCCAGTTGCTTGACCTGGCTCTTCGGTATGACCTCACCAGCTATGACGCGATTTACCTGGACCTTGCCTTGCGCCATCGCCTGCCCATCGCCACGCAAGACCGGGACCTGGCCCACGCAGCCCAAGTCGCTGGTGTGGGCGTGGTGGCCGACTGATTGGGAAAACCCCGGAAGTTAAAAACCGGCTCCGCCTGCTGTGCAGCAAGCCGCACCTGGGCGCCATGCTTGAACTGGCGCGGGTGGTGTGATGCCTCGCCTCAGGCCACCCGGCAAATCTTGAGCATGTTGGTGCCGCCGGGCGCGCCCATGGGCTCGCCGCAGGTGATGGCGTACACATCGCCGCTTTGCACGATGGAGCGGCGCAGCAGGTGGCCTTCGGCTTGCTCCAGGGCGGTGTCGCGGTCGACCGAGGTGTCCATCAGCAGCGGCCGCACGTTGCGGTAGAGCGCCATGCGGCGCTGGGTGGCCAGCTTGGGGGTCAGGGCGTAAATGGGCACGCGGATGTTGTGCCGGCTCATCCACAGCGCGGTGGAGCCGCTGTCGGTCAGGGCCACAATGGCCTTGGCGCCCAGGTGCTGGGCCGTGAACAAGGCGCCCATGGCAATCGAATGGTCAATGCGCGTGAAGGCCTTGCCCTTGAAGTCGCTTTCCACCTCGCGGTACTCGGCTTTTTCAGCCTCCAGGCAGATCTTGGCCATTTCTTCCACGGTCTCCAGCGGGTAGCGGCCGGCGGCGGTTTCGGCGCTGAGCATCACGGCGTCGGTGCCGTCCAGCACGGCGTTGGCCACGTCGCTCACCTCGGCGCGGGTGGGCACGGGGTTGACGATCATGCTCTCCATCATTTGTGTGGCCGTGATCACCACCTTGTCGGCAGCGCGCGCCATTTTGATCATGAGCTTTTGCAGCGCGGGCACGGCGGCGTTGCCGACCTCGACGGCCAGGTCGCCGCGCGCGACCATAATGCCGTCGCTCACGCGCAAGATTTCGTCGAGCTTGGGGATGGCCTCGGCGCGCTCAATTTTGGCGATCAGCCCGGGCTTGTGTTTGTAGGGGGCGGCGGCCACGTTGCACAGCTGGCGCGCC
>CANHKH010000140.1 GCA_947460165.1 Comamonadaceae bacterium | reverse complement strand
GTCGGCCTGCCAGGCACCAGCGCCATGAAGATCAAGCCCGATGGCGCCATGGTCTTGAGCTTGGGCGGGACGATTGCCTCGTTCTAAAGAACGCAGCCTTGGCGCTGCTGGATGAGGCTCACAAGGCCTTGTTCAAGCATTGAGCGCCAGTTCAATCAAAAGGGTGGATGCCATGCGGCGTCCACCCTTTTTTATTTGAGTTTGGCAAGGACAAGTGACTGTGCTGCGCGCTCAGGCAGCCAGCAAACTGCAGGCCACTGTGGCAGCCCTCAGCTCTGAGCCGCGCTAAAGAGCGCAGGGCAAATGCAAGCCCTTGTATGACTGTGCATTTGAATTTCAAGTTGCATTTGAAGGCGCTATTCACACTTTTTAACAAAGTGCGGATGGGAATGATTGAAGTGCTGCCAAGAGCAACGCGCCACTTTGATCAGTTCTACATTGGGGTTGATTTACTTTTTGTCACGTTTACAGCTTCTTGTGGCAGGCACCTCAAGAACTTCATTGTTTTCTTGAAGCGCTTGTGATCCCCCGGTTCACACCAGCGGATCCACTTGAATTTTTAAATGCCTCAAAGTTTTTCAACCTTCAAACCGAGCACTCTGTTTTTTGGTGTGCCGGTTGTTTGATGTTCCAACTCAATTGATTCCAAAGGAATTCAGATGCCCTCACGCATGAAACTATTGCTCACGACAAGCTTGCTTGCCTCCATTGGTTTTGGCAGCGCCACTGCGCTGGCACAAAACGCCCCCCCCGGTTGGACGACCCAGGGCGGTGTCAACAGACCCGCTGTCATGCCCCCGGAGGCCATGCGAGCGCAAGAGGCAGCCGCCGCCGCCGCCGCCCAAGCCGCCGCCGCCCAAGCTGCTGCCGCCCGAGCAGCCGCCGCAGCGCCTGGCCAGCCTGCAGCCGTCGCCCAAGCGCCTGGCCAGCCCGGTGCTGCTCCTCAGGTGACGAATCCCGTGCTGATTCAAAACCAGAAGATGATTCAAGATATTCAGCGCTCAGTGCAAGAGGCCCAGAAAAAAGCCGAAGATGAAGCGCGCAGGAAAGCCCAAATGGCATTGCAGTTGGTCAAGCCTGCAATGCCTCAAACGCCTGCACAGTTGGCCGAGCGTGCCGAAGCCATCAAAACAAATTTGGCCGAAGCAGCGCCTGAAGTCAAAGCAGCTCGCGAAAAAGAAGCTCAAATCCTCGCAGCGAAGGCCGCCGCCGCGCGCGCCGCTGCACAAGCCCAAGCAGCAGCCGCCGCTGCCGAAGCAAACGCCGTCAAGCTCATGGCTGCTGCGGATGCCATGAAAAAGCCCAACCCCTCTCTGGGTGCGAACTTCACGGCACAAAACGTGACTCCCATGTTGCAGGGCCTGGACAACATGACCAAGGGCTTGGCCGGCATCAAAACCGCGGCCGACCTGCCTCCTGCCAAATTGGCTGCGATTGCTGCGGAGTTGGCAAGGCTGGACGACTACATGGGCAAGGTTGACAACGCAATGGGCGGCATGAAATTGGCTGGTGTGGAAACTCCAGCCAACAAAGAGGCGATGACCGTTTACATGCGCGCGCCAGAGTTCGGCAAAAACCTGGAAGCCGAAATGGCGCGCGTAGAGCGGATCGTCCCGCAGGCAAAGCCCATATTTGACAAATTCCGCCAATGATCAGACGCCCATTCACAACTTAAAAAATACATAAATCATGACTAAAAGTAATTTTTCTACAAAAACCCTGGTTGCCAGCATGGTGATGATGGGTTCACTCATGGCCACTTCTGAGGCTCTGGCGGGCTGCTCGCGCTGGGACCCCGTATGCAAGGCCAGGGAGGCCGCTGACGCCGTCAGAAGAAAGGCTGAAGAAGCAGCAAGGGCAGTCGAACAAGCCAAGCGTGAAGCCGAAGCCCGAGCTGCCGAAGCCAAGCGCATTGCAGACCAAGCTGCAGCCTTGGCCGCCCAGCAAGCGGCTGCCGCCAGGGCCGCTGCAGAAGCTGCCGCCAGAGCCGCTGCTGAAGTGGCACGCCAGCGCGCGCCCATGCAGCCCAATGAAGCCGTTAACTTTGCCAACGCCAAGCTCAATCAAGCAGGCACCGGCGCTGTCAACACCATGATGGCCGCGTCCTCGGGCATCAGGCAAGCGGCCAACGACGTCAATGTGGGTTTCCGCACAGCCGGCGACGCGTTGGACAACGAGCTCAAAAAGCTCAACGTGCGCATCCCCGATGTGGTTGGTTTCTTGCAAGAAGCCTCCAAGCCTGCGGTCAACCAGGTCAAAAGCTTTGACGCCTTTCGCCGCACGATTGATGCCAACTTTGCCAAACTTGACAGCAACGACTTGGGCGCGATCTGGAGCATCATGCGCACCGTCATGGAGCAAAAACGCCCCAGCAACGAGCAGGTTGCTGACTTCCAGGCCACCATGCGGGATCTCTTTGGCGATGTCTCCAATGGTTGCCAAATCTGCCCCATTCCTGGACGCTCAGGTGTAGGCATTTCCGTGACCGTGTCCTCTCCTACTCCCACAGGCAGTGGATTTCCAGCGCCTGTGGGTGGGTCGGTGACCTTCAGGTTGGTGCAAAGCACTTACTTGGTCAACGGCAGGCCTTTGTTTGTGGCGGATTACGCCGTCAATGCCGAAGCCACCTCGGCCGTCCGCACGGCGCCTGAAGTTAGCTTGGGCGTGACCTGGATCAAGGGTGAGCCGTCCACCAACGTACTGCCTTTGCCATCGCTCAGCGTGTCCGTGGCGGCCGGGGGCGCTCCCACCGTGTATGGCAGCATGGCTGCTGGCGGCTCGATCGGTTTGACCATGCCTGAAAGCGTGTACATGTTCTTGGACAAGGGCGAGCGCAACAAATTGCTCGCCACACTCAAGAACCCATCCCAAGGTCCTGCCTATGTGATCGATAAAGCCAACCAGGCCATCCGTGAGATGGAAGCAATGGTCAGGGATCCTGGCTTAGAAGCTGGTATCAGTATCGGCATGCCTGGCAGCATCGCCAGGATCAAGGCCGATGGCGCAATGGTCATGAGTGTGGCTGGAGCGATAGCCTCGTTCTAAAAAACGCAGCCTTGGCGCTGCTGGACGAGGCTCACAAGGCCTTGTTCAAGCGTTAGCGCCAGTTCAGTCAAAAAGGGTGGATGCCATGGGGCTCCACCCTTTTTTTGTGTGCGCCCGGCACGGGCGCAGTCTTGGAGGTGCAAGTCCTCTCGTCAGTTGATCCAGGCTCAGCCCCATGGCGTGCTCGACTGCGACAGGCTGGACCCCCGCTTATATTTGCCGCACTGGCGCTGTTCCTGGCCGCACCCGATGAGCTGGTCTCACATGGGGCCAAAGGTTTGTCTAAAGCAAAAGGTAAAGTTAATGTATGTCAACTCAGGCATCATTGCGGAACGCAGACCAGCCCATTCAGACCGACGTGCTGTTGATCGACGATTCGGTGTCTGACCTGCGCGTGTTGATGGACATGATGAAACTCAAAGACCTGCGCGTGAGCGTGGCTCTCAGCGGCGAGCGCGGTTACCAGCAGGCCATCTTGCTCAAGCCCAGTTTGGTGTTGATGGATGTGCGCATGCCCGGCATGGACGGCATTGCCACCTGCAGGCAACTCAAGGCCCACCCGGCCGTGCGTTCCGTCCCCGTGATTTTTTTGACCTCTGCCAACGACCTGGACGAACGCCTGGAAGGTTTTGCTGCGGGTGCGGTGGACTACATTGGCAAGCCTTTTGAAGTGCGGGAGGTGTTGGCCCGCGTGGGTGTGCACCTTCAGCGCAACTTGACCGAACTCGCGCTTGGGGGGCCGTCCACGGGTGTCCAGCCCAGTGAGGCCAGCATGGATGTGCGGCTGGTCGTCAAAGCCCAGCAGGTGCTGAGCCAAGCATTGGCCCATCCGCCCAGCCTGGACCGGCTGGCCCGCATGGTGGGCACCAACCGGCGCCGCCTGAACGAGGCTTTTCAGGCTTTGTGCGGCCAGCCTGTCTTTGGCTGGTTGCGTGAAGAGCGCCTGCGCCAGGCCAACAGCCTGGTCAGCGGCACCCACACGCCTTTTTCAGTGCTCAGTGATGCGTTGGGCTTCTCCAAACCGGCGAACTTTTCCAAAGCCTTTCGCCAGCGCTTTGGCTGCTCGCCCAGTGAAATGCGCGCGCAATTCCAAGGCGCGGTGGCGGCCGGGCCAACACCGGATGCGGGCTGGGTCGAGCCCAGCGCCACTGCCCAAGACCCTGGCCCCCACCGGCCAGCCCTGCTGCCCCCAGGGGCTGACCAGGCTTTGCGCTGATGCGCCTGCTCATGGGCTCACGCTGGCCGCGCTGGCCAGCGTATTTCTTGTGGTGCGTGCTGGCGCTGGCCGCCTTGCCGCTGCGGGCCCAGCAGGCTCAAACCGCGCCCGACGCCTCAGGTGCGCCCGTGGAACTGACAGTGCAGTGGTGTGCCACGGCTTCAGAGATGGACATTGACGAGCTGCTCTTGAAGGGCTGCGACTGGCGGCCTTTGGAGATGGCCAAGTTGATCCATCAAGTGGACAGTCGCGCTTTTTGGTTGCGTCTGTCTTTGTACAACCCACTGCCCTACCCTGTGGAGCGCTGGTTGGAGTTGGGGCACTCCCCAATGACGCAAGTCAGCCTTTACAAGTTGCACCCTGAAGGTTGGGAGCTGCGCCAGGCTGGCACCGACACGCCCATGCGCGATCGCGGCATCATCGAAAGAAATTATGGCGTGCTGCCTATTGAAGTGGCGGCCCATGCCAGGCAAACGGCCTGGGTGCGTCTGTCATCGGAGACCATGGTCAGCCTGTATACGGCACTGTGGGAGCCCGAAAAATTTCGCAAAGAACTCCAATCGCGGCAACTATGGATCATCTTAGGCGCAGGCGGCACAGGCTTGATCGTGGTGTTCTCGCTCATGATGTTGGCCTTGACGCGCCAGGTCGCTTATGGTTTTTTTGCCATCGGCCAGGTGGGCCTTTTTTTAGTGCTCAGCACGGACGCTGGGTATTTCCAGCGCTTGTTTTGGCCGGAAAGGATGAGCCTGCCCATAGAGGTCAGGGACCTGGCTGGGATCGTCGTGATGCTGACCCATTACTATTTTTTGCGGGCTTTTTTGCATGGAATCCATCGCTACCCGCTGCTGCTGATGCAATTTCGCTTGGTGGTCAGTGCCACCGTGATGATGACTCTGGCCAGGCATTTGGGGCTGATCGATTCAGATTTGATGCGCTATTTTTTCGCGATGCTGAGCGTCTTGTATGCCAACTTGCTCATCGGTCGGTCCTGGCGCGACGGCGACCGTGCAGCGGGCACCCTCATCCTGGCGTTCGTCATTCTTTTTGGGGTTGTGGTCATCCGCCAGTTATGGAGCATTGGCATGATTCCCCACGCCCCAGAAATCGCATTGCTGCCTTTTCTGGGTATTTTTTTGTACTCGCCACTCCTCTTGCTGGGCTTGGTCGATCGCACGCGTCAGCTTCAAGAAGACTTGATGCGGGTGCGCACCGAGAGCGCAGCACAACTGAGATTTTTGGCGCACATGAGCCACGAGTTGCGCAGCCCGCTGGACATCGTGTTGGGCAACACCCAGCTGCTGGCCCGCGAGGCGCGCAATGAGGTGCAAGTGAGCGGTTTGAAAAGCATTTTTGACAGCGGCCGGCAGCTGCTGAGCATGATTGACCACATCCTCGATTACGCCCGAGGCACCGCAGGCATGCTCAAAATAGAGCCCTCGGCGATGCGCTTGGACCGTTTTTTACGCGGTATTGAGCGCATGGCGCACCTGCTGGCGGTGCAGCGCAACAACCGCTTTGAGTTGGTGCTCACCGGCCAAGCCCAGGCGGTGCAAGCACTCACCGTGGAGGCCGACGCCGAACGCCTGCGCCAGGTGCTGGGCAACCTGCTGGGCAATGCGGCGCGGCACACCAGCGATGGGCTGATCAAACTGGAAGTTGCAGCCCGGACCCAGTCCGCAGACAGCTCGGTGTGGCTGATTGAATTTACCGTCAGTGACACCGGCGAGGGCATTTCAGCGCAAGAGCAAGAGCGCATCTTTCGCCCTTTTGAGAGGGCTGAGGGCCAAACCAATCACGGCGGCAAGGGCGCGGGCTTGGGCTTGGCGATTGCGCGGCAGCTGGTCGAGCTCATGGGCGGTCAGCTCACCGTGCGCAGCGCTCTGGGGCAGGGGGCACAGTTTGCCTTCAATCTGCCTGTACGGCGCATGGCGGACCAACTGATGTGGCCCGACGAGCACCTGGAGGGCTTTGATGCCGCCGGATACCTCGGGCCCAGGCGGGCGGTGCTGGTGGTGGACGATGAGGCCTTGGGCCGCAGCGTGCTGTGCCAGCTGCTCGAAGGCCTGGGCTTTGAGGTGCACCAGGCCAGCAGCGGCAGGCAAGCGGCGGCCTTGCTCGCACAGCGCCCGGCCTTGGACCTGGTGATCACCGATCAGTACATGCCCAACGGCGACGGCTGGTGGGTGTTGGAGCGGGCGGCCGAGTTCATGCCGCAGGTGCCGGTGGTGCTGATCTCGACCGCCCCACCCAGCCCGCCCATGCACTGGAACAGCCAACTGCGCTTTGCCGACCAGTTCCTGCGTCCCCTCGATCATGCCCAATTGCTCACATGCATGGGCGATCTGCTGGACCTGCAATGGACCGCGCAGGCGGTGGACCTTGAGCATCGCAGGAATGAGCAGGTGGCCAGCGAAAGCCTTGCGCAATCGGTCATGGGCATGGCTTTGCCCGATGAGCGTCATTTGCGTGAACTGGCCCCGCTGGTCGAGCTCGGTCAGGTCACCGCCATTGAAGAATGGGTGCGACGCCTGCAGGCCGAGCAACCCGAATGCGGCCCCTTCGCCGCGCAGGTGCTAGAGGCTGTGCAAGGGCTGGACTTGCAGGGCCTGGAGGCTTTGCTTGCTGCCACGGCAAAGGCCGACATTTCCCATCCTTGAGGGCTGGCGCGGCCTGCCCACCCAAGCCTTGAGGGCTGATGCACGCGCTCGCGCGCCAGTGCATATGAATGCATGAATCACCACAGTTGCCAAAGTGCAGGTGGGAGTCATTGAAGTGCTGCCAGGAGTCATTCGCCACTTTGGCCAGCTCTACATTGGAGTTGATTTACTTTTTGTGACATTTACAAATCCTTTTTGCATGGCGCCTGCAAACAGCATTTTTTGCATGTGAGGCCTGTGATCCTGCGGTTCAGGCCTGCGGATGCACTTGAATTTTTAAATACAAAAAAAGTTTTTCAAACCTCAAGCCAAGCACGCTGTTTATAGGCGTGCTGCTTGTTGGATGTCCTGATTCAAATTGATGCACAAGGAAAACAGATGCCCTCAAACTCCAAACTATTGCTCACGACCAGCTTGCTTGTCTCCATGGGTTTTGGCAGCGCCACCGCGCTTGCACAAACCGCCGGCACACCGGCGACCGGCCAAGCGCCAGCAGGCCGTCTCGCTGCTCCCCCTGCGGCTGAGCTGTCCCCCCAGCAGATTCAAACCCAGAAGCTGATTGCAGATGCTCAGCGCCAAGCGCAAGATGCCGTGAGAAAGGCCGCGGCTGAAGCGGCTGAACGCGAGCGTCTCAAACGTGAGTCGCTCGTCAGGCCTGCTGCAACGCCTGAACAGCGCGCTGCCTTGCGCGCCGCGCAAACTGAGGAGCGCAAAAAAGACACGATCGAAGCCACGCCCAGAGTCCAAGCGGCCATGGTCAAAGAAGCTCAAGTTCGTGATGCACTGGTCAAATCGACCGCCGCAGCGCAAGAACTCCAGAACAGGGCCGTCGTTGCGCAACAAAACGCCGTCAAGCTCAAAAATGATGCGGACGCCCTGAGCAAGCCCAACCCCGCTCTCGGCGCCAACTTCACGGCACAAAACGTGACCCCCCTGTTCCAGGGCTTGGACAACATGACCAAGGGCTTGGCCGCCATCAAAACCACGGCCGACCTGCCTCCTCCCAAACTGGCTGCGCTGAACCAAGAGTTGGCAAGGCTGATGGACTACATAGGCAAGGTTGACGGCGCACTGGATGGCGTGAAATTGGCCGG
>CANHKH010000139.1 GCA_947460165.1 Comamonadaceae bacterium | reverse complement strand
GCCCTCCCTCACCGTGGGAAAGCGCAGGCGCAGGCGCAATTCGCGCTTCAGGCGTGCGTTGTCCAGGCGCCGGGACTCGCCCATGAAGCTCAGTTGCATGGGCGGCAACACCTGCAGGGCCTGTGCACGCGCCAAGCGCGGTGGTCGGGGCAGGCCGTACAGCTGGGCGGCCAAATCAAAGTAGTCGCCCATCTTGAGTTCGGTGTCGTCGCTGGCGTGCGTCACGCGCTGCGGCTTGCCGCGCCACAGAGCCGCCAAGCAGGCGCGGGCGAGGTCATCGGCATGCACATGGTTGGTGTAGACATCGTCTTCGGGGCGCAGCACCGGCGTGCCCTTGAGCAGGCGCCCACGCGGCGTGCCGCCTTCTCGGTCGGACGCGTAAATGCCCGGAATGCGCAAAATGTGCACCGCCGTGCCGCTGCGGCGGCCAAACAAGCGCACTTGCTGCTCGGCATCCACCCGCCGCTGGCCACGCGGGGTGGCCGCCCGCACAGGCTGGGTTTCGTCAATGCGCGCGCCAGCGCAATCTCCGTACACGCCACTGGTCGAGCCGTACACCAAGGACTGAGGCACGCCGCGCCGCGCCAAGGCGTGGCTCAAGGCGCGGGTGCGCGGGTCACGCCTCACATCGGCCAAGCCCTCGGTGGGGGGCGGCGCCAAATGCAGCACCCGGGTGCCCAGCCCGGCCAAGCGCCGCAAGCTGGGCGCCGCGTCCAAATTGCCCAGCAAAGGCGTGATACCGCGCTCTCTCAAGGCCGGCACCCGCTCGGGCGAGGAGGTCAAGGCCAGCACCCGCAGGCGCGGTGGCAGGGCCGCCTTGACGCGCAGGCCCACGTCTCCACAACCCACGATGAGCAGGCGCTGGCGTCTAAAGCGCGAGGGCAAGGCCCCGGCTCGCCCCTGCAGGTTGGGGCTGGCGCTGGGCCCGGGGCGGCAATGGGGTCGGGGGATTGCGGGCAAAATCATGTTTTGTATTTTCACTGGCGCGTGCCCACCTTGGGCGGGTGCGCGCCAGCTGATGAAAAATTTTGAGGACAAGCATATGAGTTTCACAGTGAAGGTCGAGCCCAGTGGGCGCACATTCAGCGCCAATGAGGGTGAAACCCTGCTGGCCGCCGCCATTCGCCAAGGCATAGGCTTGCCCTACGGCTGCAAAGACGGGGCTTGCGGCTCGTGCAAATGCAAAAAAATCGAAGGGGTGGTGGTGCACGGCAGCCACCAAGACAAGGCGCTGAGCGCGCAAGAAGAAGAAAACGGCTTGATCCTGGCCTGCTGCGGCGTGCCGCAGTCCGATGTGGTGCTGGAGTCTCGCCAAGTCACCGACGAAAGCGCCTTTCCCATCCGCAAGATGCCAGCGCGTGTGAGTGGCCTGGTGCGTGCCTCGCATGATGTGATGCTGATGACCCTGCAGTTGCCCGCCAACGAGGTGTTCAAGTACCACGCGGGCCAGTACGTGGAGTTCTTGCTGCGAGACGGCGACCGCCGCAGCTATTCCATGGCCAATGCGCCACACACCCAGGCCGACAAGCCTGGCCTGGAATTGCACCTGCGCCACATGCCAGGCGGCAAATTCACAGACACGGTGTTCAGCACCATGAAGGAAAAAGACATTTTGCGCATTGAGGGGCCTTACGGCAGCTTTTACCTGCGCGAAGAAAGCACCAAGCCCCTGGTGCTGCTGGCCTCGGGCACGGGCTTTGCACCCATCAAGGCCATCATTGAGCACATGCAGGTCAAGAACATCCGCCGGCCCGCTGTGCTGTACTGGGGTGGCCGCCGGCCGCAAGACCTGTACATGCACGACTGGGTGGTGGCCAAGTGCGAGGAGTTGCCCCTACTCAGCTATGTGCCTGTGGTCTCAGACGCCTTGCCTGAAGACCTGTGGACAGGCCGCACCGGCTTTGTGCACCGAGCAGTGCTGCAAGACCTGCCCGACCTTTCAGGCCACCAGGTGTATGCCTGCGGGGCGCCCATCGTGGTGGACTCGGCCCGCGCCGACTTCACGGCTCAAGCCGATCTGCCTGAAGATGAGTTTTTTGCAGACTCCTTCACCACCGAGGCCGACAAGGCCAAGGCCGCCGCCTGAGCAGCTGCCGCTTTTTAAGGACACACGCATGCGCACCCCTTTCGCCCTGTCACGCCGCCACCTGATCAGCTTGGCTGCGACCAGCTTGGCTGGTTTGTCCTGGCCCGCCTTGGCCCAGGCCAGACCGCTGCGCATCGTGGTGCCCTACGCCCCGGGCGGCCCCATTGATGTGACGGCGCGCCTGCTGGCCGAGCGCGTGCAAGCCAGTCTGGGCACGGTGATTGTGGAAAACCGACCCGGCGGCGGCGGCAACATTGGCGCCGACGTGGTGGCCAAGGCCGCACCCGACGGCCTGACCATAGGCATTGCCGCCGTGGCCACGCACGCCATCAACCCCTGGCTGTACAGCCGCATGCCTTACAACGCGGCCACCGACTTCACACCCATCACGCAAATGCTGCGCGTGCCCAATGTGCTGGTGGTCAACGCCGAGGTGGCCGAGCGCCTGAAGCTGCACAGCCTGGCCGACCTGATTCGTTACGCCAAGGCCAACCCAGGCAGGCTCAACTACGGCAGCGGTGGCAATGGCAGCGCCGGGCACCTGGCCGGCGAAATGTTCAAAAAAGCCGCTGGCATTTTTGCCGTGCACATTCCCTACAACGGCGGCAACCCGGCGCAGCTGGCCTTGCTCAGCGGGCAAGTCGACTTCAACTTTGACAACCTGGCCACGGCGGCCAACAACATCAAGTCAGGCAAGCTGCGGGCCCTGGCCGTGACCAGCGCCCAGCGCAGCCCCGCCATGCCCGAGGTGCCTGCTGTGGCCGACACGCTCAAGGGCTTTGAGGTGGACACCTGGTGGGGCCTGGTGGGCCCCGCCAACTTGAGCCGCGAGCTCACCCAAAAACTGCACCAGGCTTTTGCCGGTGCCTTGCAGCAGCCCGAAGTGAAAGCACGCTTTGCCCAGTTCATGGCCGAGCCCGTGGCCAACACGCCAGAGCAGTTTGGCGAGTTCATGAAAACAGAGTTGGCCAAGTACGAAGGCGTGGTCAAGGCCTCGGGCGCCAAGGTGGATTGAGCCGGTTTCGCGCCCAGCCTCTGAGCAAGCGGCCAGGCGAACAACAGGCATCAAGCCCTCGCTAAGCATCGCCGGCAGGCCGGCTCCTACAGGGAAATGTCGCCTTGTGTTTGTAGGAGCCAGCGCCATTTCGGGGGCGAATGTGAATGCCCTACTCGCCCAAATAAGCCGCCCTCACCCGCGGGTCCACCAGCAGCTCTTTGGCCGGCCCGTTCATGGTCAAAAGGCCTGACTCCATCACGTAGCCCCGGTCGGCAATGCCCAGGGCGCGGCTGGCGTTTTGCTCCACCAGCAAGACCGTCACGCCGCGGGCGTACACGTCTTTGACCACTTCAAAAATTTTGTCGACCATGATGGGTGACAAGCCCATGGAGGGCTCGTCGAGCAGCAGCACCTTGGGACGGCTCATGAGCGCGCGGCCCATGGCCAGCATTTGCTGCTCGCCGCCCGACATGGTGCCGGCCAGCTGGTCGCGGCGCTCTTTGAGGCGCGGAAAAATGGAGAACACCATGTCAATGTCGTCTGCAATGGCGCCCGTGTCGCGGCGAATGTAAGCGCCCATTTGCAGGTTTTCAGTGATGCTCATGCGCGTGAACACGCCCCGGCCCTCGGGCACCATGGCCAAGCCTTCTTTGACCAAATCCCAGGCGCCCTTGCCGCGTATGCTTTGTCCCAGGTACTCGATGTCGCCGTCCACCAAGGGCAGCGTGCCGGTGATGGCTTTCATGGTGGTGGTTTTGCCTGCACCGTTGGAGCCTATCAGCGTGACCAACTCGCCTTCGCGCACTTCCAGGTCCACGCCTTTGACGGCTTGGATGCCGCCATAAGCGACTTTCAAGCCTTTGACTGTGAGCAGTGTGTGTGCCATGTCAGTGGCCTCCCGTGCCCAAATAGGCCTCAATGACTTTGTCGTTCTTTTGCACCTCGGACGGTGGGCCTTCAGCTATTTGCTTGCCGTAGTCCAGCACGGTGACGCGATCGCACAAACCCATGACCAATTTCACGTCGTGCTCAATCAGCAAGATGGTGCGGCTGTCGCGGCGTATGCGGTCAATGAGCTCGCGCAGCTGCACTTTTTCAGTGGCGTTCATGCCCGCAGCCGGCTCGTCAAGCGCAATGAGCTGTGGGTCGGTGGCCAGCGCGCGGGCAATTTCAAGGCGCCGCTGGTCGCCATAGCTCAAAGTGCGGGCCTTGAAGTCGGCGTACTTGGCAATGCCCACGTAGTCCAGCAATTCATGGGCGCGCTCGGCAATGGCTTTTTCCTCGGCCTTGAAGGCGGCCGTGCGCAAGATGGCGCCCACCAAGCCCGAGTGGGTGCGCACATGCCGGCCCACCATCACGTTTTCAAGGGCGGTCATTTCGGCAAACAAGCGGATGTTTTGAAAAGTGCGCGCAATGCCAGCCTTGGCCACCTCGTGCACGGCCGAAGGCGTGTAGGGCTTGCCCGCGAGCATGAAGCGGCCGCTGTCTGGCGTGTAGAGACCCGTGAGCACATTGAAAAACGTGGTCTTGCCCGCGCCGTTGGGGCCGATCAAGCCGTAGACCTGGCCACGCTCTATGCGCATGCCCACCTCGGACAAGGCTTGCAGGCCGCCAAAGCGCTTGGACACGCCGCTGACATCCAAAATCAAGTCGCTCATGACTGACCGCCTTTCTGGCCCTTGGTCAGGCTTTGACCGTGCTCGGGGGCTGGCCACAAGCCGCGCGGGCGCATCAGCATGATGACAATCATGGCCACCGCAATGAGCAGTTGCCGCAAGATGGAGGAATCGAGCCGGCCATCGGTCATGGCCTGCAGGGGACCGGCCACATGGCGCAGCACCTCGGGCAAGGCCGCAAGCAGCAAGGCGCCCAAGATGACGCCGGGCAGGTGGCCAATGCCGCCCAGCACCACCATGGCCACGATCATGACCGACTCCATCAGGCTGAAGGACTCGGGCGAGACAAAGCCCTGAAAGGCCGCGAACATGGCGCCCGAGACACCACCAAAGGTGGCGCCCATGCCAAAGGCCAGCAGCTTCAGGTTGCGGGTGTTGATGCCCATGGCTTTGGCGGCGATCTCGTCTTCACGGATGGCCATCCAAGCGCGGCCTATGCGGGACAACTCCAGCCGGTGACAAATCACCACCGAGACCACCACCAGGGCAAGGAACAGGTAGTAGTAGAGGCTGACCGAATTGATCTCAAAACCAAACACTTCCAGCGTGCGGTTCATCTTGACGCCAAAGAAGGTGATGCCGTCAATCTGGCTGATGCCCTTGGGGCCGTTGGTCAGGTTGATGGGCCTGTCCAAGTTGTTCAGAAAGACGCGGATGATCTCGCCAAAGCCCAGGGTCACGATGGCCAGGTAGTCCCCGCGCAGCTTGAGTGTGGGCGCGCCCAAGAGCACGCCAAACACCGCCGCAAGCAAGGCCGCCAGCGGAATCACCGCCCAGATGGGCAAGTGCAATCCGTTGGGGAAATTGGCCGCAATGAATGGAAAGGCCTCGGCCAAATGGGGCGAGCCCAGCAGGGCAAACAAATAGCCACCCACGGCAAAAAAGGCCACATAGCCCAAGTCCAGCAGGCCGGCATAGCCCACCACGATGTTCAGGCCCAGGGCCAGCAGCACGTAGAGCAGCGCCATGTCGAGAATGCGTACCCAGGCGTTGCCAAACTGTTGCAGCACCAGCGGCAGCACCAGCAAGGCGATGGCGGCCAGCACAAAGCTCAGGAGTCGGTGTTGTTTCATCATGGTCAGTGCCCTCAAGCTCGGTCGGCCACACGCTCACCGAGCAGGCCAGAGGGCCTGAGCGTGAGCACCACGATGAGCACCAAAAAAGCAAAAATATCCACGTACTGGCTGCCCAAAAAGCCACCCGTGAGCGGGCCGATGTAGCCCGCGCCTATGGACTCGATCAGCCCCAGCAAGACGCCGCCCAGCACCGCCCCACCCAGGTTGCCAATGCCACCAAACACCGCTGCCGTGAAGGCCTTCAGACCGGGCAAAAAACCCATGGTGTGCTGGGCCGTGCCGTAGTTGGAGGCGTACATCACGCCAGCAATGGCGGCAAGCACCGCGCCAATGATGAAGGTGGCTGAGATCACGGTGTCTGGCCGCACGCCCATGAGGGCGGCCACGCGGGGGTTCTCGGCGGTGGCGCGCATGGCCCGGCCCAAGCGGGTGTAGTTGACGATGTACATCAAGACAGCCAGCGAAATGGCCGTCACCGCCAAGATGCAAATTTGCGTGAAGGTGATGACCGCCCCCCCAAAGTGGTAGGGCTCGGCCGGCAGCAGCGTGGGAAAGGATTTGTAGTTGGGCTTCCAAATCATCATGGCCAAGGTCTGCAGCAAGATGGACATGCCAATGGCGGTGATCAGCGGGGCCAACTTGGGCGAGTTGCGCAGCGGCCGGTAGGCCACTTTTTCAATGGCGAAATTGAGTGCGCCGCAAACCACGCAGGCAATCACCAAGGAGAGCAACAAAATGACCCAGCCGGGCGTTGCGGGCATGGCTTCTTGCATCCAGACAATGATGGTCCAGCTGGTGAGCGCACCCACCATGAGCACCTCGCCATGGGCGAAGTTGATGAGGTTGATGATGCCGTAGACCATGGTGTAGCCCAGCGCAATGAGGGCGTACATGCTGCCCAGCACCAGACCGTTGATGATCTGCTGAAGCAAGACTTCCATTGGAAAACCTCCTAGGGTTGGGTGATTCTTTGCCAAACTCAGGCGCCTTGTGGGAGCCGCATCAGCCTGGCAAAAAGCCCGCAGGGATGACCAGGGGCACTGGCTGTCGGCGGGCTTGGCTGCGGATTGTAGTCAGATGCAAGGCTTGCAACAGGCTCTGCACTGGGGGGTTTTCCCGCTTCAAAAAAAGGGCGCGGCGCGCGTCGAGCTCAGCCCTTCAGGCGCTGCCTGGAGCGTCCTTGGCCTGCGCGTCAAGCTGGCGCAAAAAAGCCATTTTTTCAGCGATCTTGGCCTCCAAACCACGGCCTGTAGGCTGGTACCAAGCGGGCTCGGGCACGCCCTCGGGCAAATAGGTTTCGCCAGCGGCATAGGCCTGGGGCTCGTCATGCGCGTAGCGGTAAGCGCGGCCGTGGCCCAGCTCCTTCATGAGCTGGGTGGGGGCGTTGCGCAGGTGGACAGGCACTTCACGCGATTTATCTTTGGCCACAAAGGCGCGCGCCGCGTTGTAGGCCTTGTAAGCGGCATTGCTTTTGGGAGCCAGCGCCAGGTAGACCACGGCCTCGGCAATGGCCAGCTCCCCCTCGGGCGAGCCCAAGCGCTCAAAAGTGGTGGCCGCGTCGTTGACAATTTGCAGCGCGCGCGGATCGGCCAGGCCAATGTCTTCCCAGGCCATGCGCACCACGCGCCGCATCAGGTAACGCGCATCGGCCCCGCCGTCGAGCATGCGGCACAGCCAGTACAAAGCGGCATCGGGGTGCGAGCCGCGCACCGACTTGTGCAGGGCCGAGATCTGGTCGTAAAAATGATCGCCGCCTTTGTCAAAGCGCCTGCCTCCCGGTGAGAGGGCTTGCTCCAAAAATGCAGCATCCACCATCACGCAACCGGCAGCCTGGGCGGCAGTTGCCATCTGCTCGAGCAGGTTCAACAGGCGCCTGGCGTCGCCGTCGGCCGAGCTGACCAGGGCGCGGATGGCGTCAGTTTCCATCTGCAGGTCTGGCAAGTGCTGCGCCAGCGCGCGGTGCAGCAGCAGTTCCAATTCTTCGTCCTTGAGCGACTGCAGCACGTAAACCTGGGCCCGCGAGAGCAAGGCCGAGTTCAGCTCAAAAGACGGGTTTTCAGTGGTGGCGCCTATCAGCACCACCAAGCCAGACTCGACAAAAGGCAGCAAGCCGTCTTGCTGGCTTTTGTTAAAGCGGTGGATCTCGTCCACAAACAAAATGGTTTTGGCGCCGCGCGCCAAGTTTTGCTCGGCCTGCTCCATGGC
>CANHKH010000138.1 GCA_947460165.1 Comamonadaceae bacterium | reverse complement strand
TGAAAACCGCATTGCGGTGGCGCGCAACCGCTACATCCAGTCGGTGCAGCAGTACAACGTGCTGGCCCGCAGCTTCCCCAGCAACCTGACAGCCATGGCCTTGGGCTACGCGGTCAAGCCCAACTTGAGCGTGCCCAATGAGGCGCAAATCTCGCAACCGCCGGCGGTGGACTTCGGCACGTCCAAGTGAGCACCGTGCGCCCTCCCTTGCACTGTGTGCTGCGCCGCCTTGGCGGGCTGGGTCCGCTGTGGGCCCTGGCGCTGATGGCCACGGTGTGGGCCTGCTTGCTCGCCACAGCCCCGGCCTGGGGCCAAGCGCTGCAAGCCATCCCGGCCTTGTCGGCGAGGGTGATTGACACCACGGGCACCTTGCAAGCGGCCGAGCGTGCGCAGCTCGAAGCCAAGCTGCAAGCCTTTGAGCAAGCCCGAGGCACGCAAATTGTGGTGCTCATGGTGGCCAGCACCCAGCCCGAGGACATCGTCGATTACACCCAGCGCGTGGCCGATGTGTGGAAGCTGGGCAGGCGTGAGGTCGGCGACGGTGTGCTGCTGGTGGTGGCCAAGGGCGACCGCACGCTGCGCATTGCCACGGCCAAAACCCTGGAAGGTGCGGTGCCTGACTTGGCTGCCCGGCAAATCATTGATGGGGCCATCACGCCGCGCTTTCGGCAAGGCGACTTTGCGGGCGGCATCTCGGCCGGGCTGGACCAGCTGTTCTTGCGGGTCAGCGGCGAGGGCTTGCCCGCACCCCAGCGCGCCCCACGCGCGGGGCTGGAGGGCACAGACTGGAACGGCTTGCTGGTTTTCCTGTTTGTGGCCGTGCCTGTGGCGGCGCGCTTGCTCTCGGCCATGGTGGGCCGCAAATGGGGCTCGCTGCTCACGGGCAGCGGCATTGGCGTGCTGGCCTGGGTGCTCAGCGCCAGTGTGGTGCTGGGGCTGATCGCGGCCTTGGTGGGCGCCGTGTTTGCGCTGGCCTCAGCGGGCGCCAGCGGGCGCTTTGGCGGCGGGGGAGGCAGCTGGGGGGGACATGCAGGCGGCGGTCGTTTTGGCGGAGGTTCCTGGGGTGGCGGTGGCGGATTTCGCAGCGGAGGCGGGGGTAACTTTGGTGGAGGCGGTGCCTCCGGTCGCTGGTAAGTGGCCATGAACCAGCCCAGCGCCGCTCAAACCTCATCGCCAAGCCCAGCGCGCCTGTCGCTGTGGGCCCGCACAAGGCATTTTTTCAAGCACCTGTGGATGGACGCAGATGACAGCCGCCGCGTGGTGCCGCCTGCCTTGGCGCAAGAATGGCGGCTGCGCACGGCCGTCAGCGAAACCAGGCACGCGGGTGAAATTCGCTTGTGTGTGGAGGCAGCGCTGCCACTGAGCTACCTTTGGCGCTTGGTGCGCAGCGGCGAGGTCCAGCCCGTGGTGCAGCAACGCGCCCGCATGATGTTCAGCAAACTGGGGGTGTGGGACACCGAGCGCAACACCGGGGTGCTGATTTACGTGCTGCTGGCCGAGCAGGCCATTGAGCTGGTGGCCGACCGCGGCTTGCGCGGCATTCCCGCCCAGGCCTGGCAAGCCATCACCGACGACTTGGCCCAAGCTTTTCGCGAGGGTCAAGCCCCTGCAGGTTTGAGCCAAGCCTTGAGCCGCTGCGAGGCCTTGTTGCTTTCTACGGGGCTGGCCAGCGACGAGCACAACGAGTTGGCCGACGAGCCTTTTTTGCAATAGGCTATCGCACCATCAAGGAATGGTTTGTGCTGGTAAATCGCCAGCAGGCTGCTCCTTCAACCACAAAAAAACCGGCCGCGAAGGGCCGGTTTTTTTGAAACACCATCGAATCAGCGCTTTTGACGGAACCGACGCAGGGCCGCAATTTGCGCGGCCATGACGTGCAGCTCGGACTGGGCTTTGGCCAAGTCGATGTCGCTTTTGGCGTTTTTGACAGCCTCTTCAGCCGCCTGGCGCGCGTCGTTGGCCTTGGCTTCGTCCAAGTCCTTGCCACGGATGGCGGTGTCGCTGAGCACGGTCACGCGGTCGGGTTGGACTTCCAACACGCCACCGGCCACAAACACAAACTCTTCAGTGCCATCAGGCCGCTCGATGCGCACGGCACCGGGGCGTATGCGGGTGATCAAGGGGGTGTGGCGGGGGAAAATCCCCAGCTCTCCCGACTCACCCGGCAGCGCCACAAACCTGGCCTCGCCCGAAAAGATGGACTCTTCGGCGCTGACCACATCCACTTGGAGGGTACGCATGCGAGTTCCTTAGACTTTCTTGGCTTTTTCGAAAGCCTCGTCGATGGTGCCGACCATGTAGAAGGCCTGCTCGGGCAGGTGGTCGCACTCGCCGTTGACGATCATCTTGAAGCCGCGAATGGTCTCGGCCAAGCTGACGTACTTGCCAGGCGAGCCGGTGAACACCTCAGCGACGTGGAATGGCTGCGAGAGAAAGCGCTGGATTTTGCGGGCACGGGCCACGGCCAGCTTGTCTTCAGGCGCCAATTCATCCATGCCCAAAATCGCAATGATGTCGCGCAGCTCTTTGTAGCGCTGCAGTGTGCCTTGCACGGCGCGTGCCGTTTGGTAATGGTCTGCGCCGACCACATTGGGGTCGAGCTGGCGGCTGGTCGAATCCAGCGGGTCCACCGCAGGGTAAATACCCAGCGACGCGATGTCACGCGAGAGCACCACGGTGGAGTCCAAGTGGGCAAAGGTGGTGGCAGGCGAGGGGTCGGTCAAGTCGTCCGCAGGCACGTACACGGCCTGAATCGAGGTGATGGAGCCGACTTTGGTGGATGTGATGCGCTCTTGCAGGCGGCCCATTTCTTCGGCCAGGGTGGGCTGGTAGCCCACGGCAGATGGCATGCGGCCCAGCAAGGCGGACACTTCAGTTCCAGCCAAGGTGTAGCGGTAGATGTTGTCCACAAAGAACAGCACGTCGCGGCCTTCGTCGCGGAAGGACTCGGCAATGGTCAGGCCAGTCAGGGCCACGCGCAGGCGGTTGCCTGGAGGCTCGTTCATCTGACCGTAGACCATGGCCACTTTGGATTCGGGCAGGTCCTCGAGATTGACCACGCCGGAGTCGGCCATCTCATGGTAGAAGTCATTGCCCTCACGGGTGCGCTCGCCCACACCAGCGAACACCGACAGACCCGAGTGGGCTTTGGCGATGTTGTTGATGAGTTCCATCATGTTCACGGTCTTGCCCACGCCCGCGCCGCCGAACAGGCCCACCTTGCCGCCTTTGGCGAAGGGGCAGACCAGGTCGATCACCTTGATGCCGGTTTCCAGCAGTTCGGTCGAAGGCGACAGCTCGTCATAAGCGGGGGCTTTGCGGTGGATGGAGGCGGTTTGCGTCTGGTCCACGGGGCCGCGCTCGTCGATGGGGCTGCCCAGCACGTCCATGATGCGGCCCAGGGTGGCCTTGCCCACGGGCACGGTGATGGGGGCCTTGGTGTTGTAGACCATGTTGCCGCGGCGCAGGCCGTCGGACGAGCCCAGCGCAATGGTGCGGACGACGCCGTCACCCAGCTGCTGCTGCACTTCCAGGGTGAGGGTGGAGCCTTCCATTTTGAGGGCGTCATAAATGCTGGGCATCTGGTCGCGCGCAAATTCCACGTCCACCACAGCGCCAATACACTGAACAATCTTGCCTAGAGCTTGAGCCATGATTGAGTCCTTTTCTGTTCTTTAAATCTGTTCGACGTCGGCCAGGTGGCTCAGACGGCAGCCGCACCAGCGACGATCTCCGAAAGCTCTTTCGTGATCGCTGCTTGGCGTGTTTTGTTGTAAACCAACTTGAGTTCCGAGATGACGCTGCCTGCGTTGTCGGTGGCCGATTTCATGGCCACCATGCGGGCTGACTGCTCGGAGGCCATGTTTTCAGCCACCGCTTGGTAGACCTGTGCCTCCACATAGCGCACCAGCAGTTCGTCAATGACGGTCTGCGCATCGGGCTCGTAAATGTAGTCCCAGTCCTTGTGACCTTGATCGGCCTCCAGCTTGGCCAAAGGGAGCAACTGCTCGACCACCGCTTCTTGACGCATGGTGTTGATAAACCGGGTGTAGCACAGCTGCACCTTGTTGATCTTGCCAGCGGCGTAAGCGTCGAGCAGCACCTTGACCGGGCCAATCATTTTTTCAAGGTGCGGCTGATCGCCCATCTGGGTGAGCTGCGAGACCACCGGAACACCCACGCGGTTCAAAAAGCCCAGCCCTTTGTTGCCAATGGCCACCGCTTGTACCTTGTGGCCGGCCGTCTCCGCCTCGCGCAGCTTGACGGTCAGAGCGCGCAACACGTTGGTGTTCATGCCACCGCACAAGCCCTTGTCGGTGGTCACGACAATAAAGCCTATGGCTTTGGCGTCGTTGCCACGCATGAAGGGATGCGTGTACTCAGGGTTGGCCTGGCCCAAATTGGCCGCGATGTTGCGAACCTTGTCGCTGTAGGGACGAGCGGCACGCATCCGCTCTTGCGCTTTGCGCATTTTGGAGGCGGCCACCATTTCCATGGCTTTGGTGATCTTTTTGGTGTTTTCCACCGATTTGATCTTGCCTCGGATTTCCTTGCCTGCTGCCATATGAGTTCCTAGAAGGTTCTAAAGCTTGCTTGGAGTCTGCAACTCAAGCAAAGGACTTCTTGAACTCGGTGATGGCGGCGGTCATCTCGGCTTCGGCCTCTTTGTCCATGGCCTTGTTCGCTTCAAGCTTGCTCATCAGGGCGGCGTGCTTGTCTTTGAGAAAGCTGTGCAGACCGGATTCAAAGGCCAGCACTTTCTTGACCTCGATGTCGTCCATGAAGCCTTTGTTCACGGCAAACAAGGTGGCACCCATGGAGGAGATGGACAAAGGCGAGTACTGGGCTTGCTTGAGCAACTCGGTCACGCGCGCGCCGCGGTCAAGCTGCTTGCGGGTGGCTTCGTCAAGGTCAGAGGCAAACTGGGCGAAGGCCGCGAGTTCGCGGTACTGGGCCAAGTCGGTACGGATACCGCCAGACAGGCTCTTGATCAACTTGGTCTGGGCTGCACCACCGACGCGCGAGACCGAAATACCGGCGTTGATGGCGGGGCGGATACCGGCATTGAACAAGCTGGTTTCCAAGAAGATCTGGCCGTCGGTGATGGAGATCACGTTGGTGGGCACAAAGGCGGACACGTCGCCGGCTTGCGTCTCGATGATGGGCAGGGCCGTGAGCGAGCCGGTTTTGCCTTTGACTTCGCCTTTGGTGAAGGCTTCGACATAGTCGGCGTTCACACGGGCGGCGCGCTCGAGCAGGCGGCTGTGGAGATAGAACACATCGCCGGGATAGGCTTCGCGGCCTGGCGGGCGGCGCAGCAGCAGCGAGACTTGGCGGTAGGCCACGGCTTGCTTGGAGAGATCGTCGTACACGATGAGCGCGTCTTCGCCGCGGTCACGGAAGTACTCGCCCATGGTGCAGCCCGAGTAGGCGCTGACGTACTGCATGGCGGCCGACTCAGAGGCCGAGGCTGCCACCACGATGGTGTAGTCCATGGCACCGGCTTGCTCCAGCGCACGCACCACGTTTTTGATGGACGAGGCTTTTTGACCAATGGCCACGTAGACGCAGGTCACGCCCTGGCCTTTTTGGTTGATGATGGCGTCAATGGCCACGGCGGTTTTGCCGGTCTGACGGTCACCAATGATCAGCTCGCGCTGACCCCGGCCCACGGGCACCATGGAGTCAATGGACTTGAGGCCGGTTTGCAGCGGCTGGTCCACCGATTTACGGGCAATCACGCCAGGGGCGACCTTTTCGATCACGTCCGTCATCTTGGCGTTGATCGGGCCTTTGCCGTCGATGGGCTGGCCCAGGGCGTTGACCACGCGGCCAATCAACTCAGGGCCCACGGGCACTTCCAAAATACGGCCCGTGCACTTGACGGTGTCGCCTTCGGCGATGTGCTCGTACTCGCCCAAGATCACGGAGCCGACAGAGTCGCGCTCGAGGTTCAGGGCCAGACCAAAGGTGGGCACGCCAGCGGCCGTGGGAGGAAACTCCAACATCTCGCCTTGCATCACGTCAGACAAGCCGTGAATGCGCACGATGCCGTCGGCCACAGAGACCACAGTGCCCTGGTTGCGAATGTCGGCATCCGCGCCCAGACCTTGGATGCGGCTTTTGATCAGTTCAGAAATTTCTGCTGGATTGAGTTGCATGACTCTTTCCTTCTTTCTAGGTTGTTGGCGGTCGAGAGCTTGAGGCTCAGGCGATCAGCGCCACTTTCATTTGTTCCAAACGGGCTTTGACCGAAGCGTCTAGCACCTCGTCACCCACCACGACACGCACGCCGCCAATGATCTCGGGATCGATTTCGACGCGCACATTCAAACTGCGACCAAAGCGCTTTTCCAAGGTGCGTGACAGCTCGGCCACCACCTCAGCGTCCATGGCAAAGGCGCTGTAAACGATGGCGTCCGACGATCCGGCCTGGGCATTGACCAAGGCACGAAACTGAGCGGCGATATCGGGCAGGGCAGACAGTCGACCGTTGTCGATGACTGTGCTCAGAAAGTTGATGGCTTTCTCAGTCAGCGCCACCTTGACCACGCCAGCAAACACGTCAAGCGTTTGCTGGTCCGTGACTTTGGGGTCGGCTGCGTACTGCAGGAGCTGGGGATTGGCTGCGATGGCAGCGAGTTCGTCCAGCCATTCGGCGGTGGCAGCCAATTCCGAACCGCAGGCCTTGTACAAGGCCTCGGCATAGGGGCGAGCAATGGTGGCGAGTTCGGCCATGGCTTACAGCTCGGCTTTCAAGCGACCCAGCAGGTCGGCATGCACACTGGCATTGACTTCCTTGCGCAGGATCTGCTCGGCGCCTTTGACCACCAGCACAGCGACTTGCTCACGCAAGACTTCGCGGGCCTGAACGGCCTGCTGCTGGGCTTCGACTTTGGCTGCGGCAATGATCTTGGCAGCCTCTTCCGAGGCTTTGGCCTTGGCCTCTTCGATCATGGCCTGGGCTCGGCGCTCGGCCTCGGCCAGTCGCACAGCCGCGTCATTGCGCGATTTGGCCATGTCTTCCTCAACCCGCTTGTTGGCGGAGGCGAGTTCAGATTTGGCTTTGTCGGCAGCGGCCAGACCGTCAGCGATTTTGAGTGCCCGCTCGTCCAGCGCTTTGGTGATCGGGGGCCACACGAATTTCATCGTGAACCACACCAGGATCGCGAAAACGATAGCCTGCAGGAACAGAGTTGCGTTGATGTTCACGTCTCAATCCTTCTACGGCTTGAACAGGTCAAGCGATCAGCGCAGGACAAATGGGTTTGCAAAGGCAAACAGCAGGGCAATGGCCACGCCGATCAGGAAGGCCGCGTCAATCAGACCGGCCAAGATGAACATTTTGGCTTGCAGCTCGTTCATCAGTTCGGGCTGGCGTGCAGCAGACTCCAGGAACTTGCCGCCCATCAGGCCAATGCCGATAGAGGCGCCCACAGCACCCAGACCAACGATCAAACCGCAACCCAAAGCGACCAAGCCGAGAATGTTTTCCATGAAATACTCCTAAGTAAAGAAAAAGAAAAGGTGAAACAAAGGGTGAAAAATCATCAATGCGAGTCGTGCGCCTGACCGGTGTAGATCAGGGTCAACATCATGAAGATGAAGGCTTGCAAGGTGATCACCAAAATGTGGAAGATGGTCCACACAGAACCGGCGAGCACATGGCCGATGGCCAAGCCCACACCGGTGGCTGAGAGGGCCCAGCCACCACCCATGAGGGCGATCAGCATAAAGACCAACTCACCTGCAAACATGTTGCCAAACAGCCGCATGCCGTGGGAGACCGTCTTGGCAAGGTACTCGATCATTTGCATCAAGAAATTGATCGGGTAGAGCAGCCAATGGTCACCAAACGGAGCGGCAATCAATTCATGGGCCCAGCCGCCCAAGCCTTTGATCTTGATGTTGTAAAAAATGCAAATCAGCAGCACCGAGCATGACAAACCCAAGGTGGTGGACAAGTCGGCGGTGGGCACCACGCGCATGTAGTCTTTGAAACCCAACGCAGGTCCGGCGGTGTGCCAGATTTGGGGGATCAGGTCCACGGGCAACATGTCCATGGCGTTC
>CANHKH010000137.1 GCA_947460165.1 Comamonadaceae bacterium | reverse complement strand
GCGCTGCCAAAAATTGCTGAACAAACCGCCTCCCATGTAGATCACCCAAGAGCCTTCGTAGCCGCTGGCGTTGGACGAAGGCTCGTCCGGGTTTTTGAACCACACGCGGTCGCCGGGCACGTAATACCGTGCCGCAATGGGCGCCTCAGCGCTGCCATATTCGATGAGAAACACTTCATGAAACAAGCCCGACTTGATGCAACGCTGCCTGGCCGTGGATTGCAGTCGCTCATATACCTGGGGCGACCAGGCCTGGGCCTCCTGAGCCAAGCCCAGCAAGATCACGTACTCCGTGGCGCGGTAACAAGAAAAGTCATACAGCCTGCCCGTGCGCTCGGGCTGGGTGGCGGCCATGAGCGCGTCAATCAGGTCGGCCGCGGGTTGGAGCAAAAAACCCACATCGTCTTGGTGGTGCCAAAAGGCCTCGGGCCGCTCAGCGGCGTCCGTGGTTTTGAAGGCCAGCGCCGTTTTTTCGGCGGCGCGGGCAATGTGGCACCGGGCTCTCACATGGGACTGCAAGTCCGACAGGCTGTCAAAGGTGATGCGCTGCGGGGCGCACAGCAGCGCCAGCCAGACTTCACGCATGAGCAAATCGCCAGGCTGTGAGTCTGGCCAGTTGGCTACATGTGCGGCCAAATTCATGGTGTCAAAGCCAGGGCACAGGCGGTCAAACAGTTCAGGCGCAAGGCGCGCAGACCACACACCGGCGCCTTCGTCTGCGATCCAAAGCGCAGGCTCTAGACCCGCCAAGCCCACACTGGCCTGAAAACGGGCCAACTGGTGCTGAAATTCGTCCGCTGCCATGCCAGCGGGCATCTGAATGGCCACGCCTTGTGGTTCTGCATTGATGGCCCTGCTCATTTCAAGACTCCTGAGGCCATCAAAGGGCCTTCTTTACTTGGTCCTGAATTTGTAACAGAGTCGGCGCCACTGGCGCAGCATGAAAACACTTAGTCAAGCAAGAACACGCCGGATAGAAGTCATACGGATCGGGCAAGGTGCAAGGGGCTTGAACGCTGGCGAACATTCGCCGGCAGGCCGGCTCTTGCAGGAGAAAAGCGGCCTGTCGTTGTCGGAGAGCCAGCCTGCAAGCGAATCGTGCCGGGCAACGTGCATCACCGCAGGCCCACCTTCGCCGGCAGGTCGGCCCCTACAGGGTGAAGCTGACGACAGTCGGTGGCGCAGGCTCGGGGCCTTTACTCCACCCGCGTGACTTTGGCTGGCTTGAACCCCAGGTCTGCCAGCTTGCCTTTTTTGGCGCGGCTGACTTTGGCGTTGTTCAGGCTGCGGATTTCCAGGGTTTCGTCACGCTCTTTGCCGCCCCGACCCAGACCTTCAATCTTGACGCTGCGCGTGTAGGCGGCGGCGCCCGCCAGGCTGTCTTTGGCTTCCAGGTCTATCAAGGTCAGGCCCCGGCCGCCTTTGTCCATGGTTTTGAGCTCGCCGATGTCAAAGGTCAAAATGCGCCCGCCCGTGCTGGCGCAGCACACATGGGTGGCGGCCAGCAGGGGCTTGCCGCCTGGCGCCACGGTGGCGCTGGAGCCGCTGACGTGGGACGGGGCGCACACGCTCTCACCCTCCCCCAGCGTGATGAAGCTCTTGCCGCTTTTGTTGCGCGAGACCATGTTGTCCAAGGTGGCCAAAAAGCCGTAACCGCCTGAGCCACTGATCAACAAGGTGGCAGAGGTGGGGCCGGCAAAGTAGTGGGCGGGCTGGGTGCCAGCCTCGAGTTCAATGAGCGTGGTGATGGGCTGGCCGTCGCCGCGCGCACCGGGCAAGGTGGCCACGGGCACGCTGTAGACGCGGCCTGAGCCGCCCTGGGCCGTGCCAAAGACAATCAGCAGGTCCACGGTGCGGCATTCAAAGGTGCCGTACAGGCCGTCGCCGGCCTTGAACGCAAAGCTGGCCGCGTCATGGCCGTGGCCTTGGCGTGCGCGTACCCAGCCTTTTTCAGACACCACCACGGTGACGGGCTCGTCGACCACCTTGACCTCGGCCACCGATTTTTTCTCTTCTTGAATGAGTGTGCGGCGCGCGTCGGCAAAGGTTTTGGCGTCGGCCTCGATTTCCTTGACCATCAGGCGGCGCAGCGCGGCGGGGTTGCCCAGAATTTCTTCGAGCTTGCCTTGCTCGCCGCGCAGCTCGGTGAGCTCTTGCTCGATCTTGATGGCCTCCAAGCGGGCCAGTTGGCGCAGGCGAATTTCAAGAATGTCTTCGGCCTGGCGGTCGCTCAGGGCAAAGCGCGCCATCAGTGCGGCTTTGGGCTCGTCGCTTTGGCGAATGATGGCAATCACCTCGTCGATGTTGAGCAACACCAGCTGCCGGCCCTCCAGAATGTGGATGCGGTCCAGCACCTTGCTCAAGCGGTGCTGGCTGCGGCGGGTGATGGTGGTCTGCCTGAAGCTGATCCACTCCAGCACAATTTGGCGCAGCGACTTTTGCACGGGCCGCCCGTCTATGCCCACCATGGTCATGTTGATAGGCGCCGATGTCTCCAAGCTGGTGTGGGCCAAGAGCGCGGTGATGAGCTCTTGCTGCTCAATGCGGCTGGTCTTGGGCTCGAACACCAGGCGCACGGCCGCGTCTTTGCTCGATTCGTCGCGCACCACGTCGAGCACGGCCAGCAAACTGGCCTTGAGCAGTTGCTGGTCTTGGGTGAGTGTTTTTTTGCCGGTTTTGACCTTGGGGTTGGTCAGCTCCTCGATTTCTTCCAGCACTTTTTGGTTGCTCACACCGGGCGGCAGCTCGGTGACCACCAGCTGCCATTGGCCGCGGGCCAGGTCTTCGATTTTCCAGCGGGCGCGCACCTTCAAGCTGCCGCGCCCGGTGCGGTAGGCCTCGGCAATGTCGGCTGCCGGGCTGATGATTTGCCCGCCGCCGGGGTAGTCGGGGCCGGGGATGAGGGCCTGCAACTCCAGGTCTGTCAGCCGCTCGTTTTTGATCAGCGCCACACAGGCGTCGGCCACCTCGCGCAGGTTGTGGCTGGGGATTTCGGTGGCCAAGCCCACGGCAATGCCGCTGGCGCCGTTGAGCAAGGTGAAGGGCAGGCGGGCGGGCAGTTGCTTGGGCTCTTCGGTGGAGCCGTCGTAGTTGGGGATGAAGTCCACCGTGCCCATGTCGATTTCGTCGAGCAAGAGCGTGGTGATTTTGGCCAGACGCGCCTCGGTGTAGCGCATGGCGGCGGCGCCGTCGCCGTCGCGCGAGCCAAAGTTGCCTTGGCCGTCGACCAGCGGGTAGCGCTGGGAAAAGTCTTGCGCCATGCGCACCAGCGCGTCGTAGGCGGCGGTGTCACCGTGCGGGTGGTAGCGGCCCAGCACGTCGCCGACCACACGGGCGCTTTTGACGGGCTTGGACGCGGTGTTGCTGTTGGGCCCGCTGTAAGACAAGCCCATGCGGTCCATGGAATACAAAATGCGCCGCTGCACCGGCTTTTGGCCGTCGCACACGTCGGGCAAGGCACGGCCTTTGACCACGGACAGGGCGTACTCCAGGTAGGCGCGCTGGGCGTAGGCGCCCAGGTGGTCGCCTTCGGGGCCGGCGGTGGGGTCGGGGGTCAAGAGGTCGGTCGTCATAAAAATACGTTGGCTTTTATCGAATCAAATGGAAATGTGGCTGGCGCTTGGCAGGCAGATCGCAACAGTTGTCCGGATGGCTTGGCCGTCTCTAGGGCAGCCGAACCTTGGGGGCCCAAGCATGCAAAGACGCGCGCTTGGCAAAGCCTTTTTCGTCAAAGGTCACGAACACATCACCGTGTCGGCTGCTGGCGTGGTGCAAGGCGTCGGCAAAGTCAAAGCCTTGCGCCAAGGCCTCACACGCGCTTTGCACGGCTTGGCGGTCTTGCACCTGCACATGGGGCATGGCCAGCAGGTGCGTAAAAACGTCGGCCACGGTGGCAGGCTTGAGCTTGTAAAAACCGCGCAACACCGATTCGAGCTCCAGCGCCACCGTGGTGGCCACAAAAATGGGCTTGCCGCTTTCAAGCAGGGCGCGGGCTTGTTCACATTGCTGAAGGGTGGCCTCATCAGACTGCTCGGCCTGCACGTAATAACGTGCCAACACATTGGTGTCCAAAGCCGTTAACTGGGGCGTGCGCTGTTTCATGGTTCCGTCAATTGGGCGGCATCCCAGTCGGGCGCCACATGCGGGCCGCTGACCTTGACCATGCCAAAGCCTTGGGTGGGCAATTGGCGCGCCGAGGGTGCCGGGCGCAGTGTGATGCAAGTGGCGTCAGCGCTCAGGCCAAACTCCACGGCTTGCCCAGGCGCCAGCCCCAAACGCTGGCGCAGTGCTTGCGGAATGGTGACTTGGCCTTTGCTGGTGAGGGTGGAAAGCATGGTGCTGCGCCTTGGGTCAGGGGGTGCAAAAAGGGGGGCGATGAGGAAAGAATCGCATTGTATTACTCGGTAAGAATTGATGGTTGACGCGGCTTGACCAGCCATGCCCTGTGGGGCTTGTCGTGAAAAATTCACACATCAATGTCAAAGCTGTCGCTCTGCAGTCCCTTCAAATGTGTAGCAGCAGTCAGTGGGGTCATGGCTGACTGGCTTGTGCAGACGCTTTGTCCAGCAGCGCCAAGCCATGCTCAACCGACAGCGCCGCACCTTCTTGGGCGTAAAGCTTGAAGCGGGTTTCAGCGTCATAGTCCACCAGCATGAGTGTGGTCATCTCGTCCATCAAGCGATTGACGGTGGTGTGGCGGCTCTTGGCCAATGCACGCAAGCGCTGGTGTTTGTCATCGGGCAGTCTCAGGGTCAATGCACTCATGATTTACAACTCCTTGAGGAAGGTGGCGGGGTCAACGATGCTGAGTTAGAGGAAAAGCCACCAAAATACAAACTGCACGCGCAGACTAATCCCGCCGCCATGGCCGGTGCAGGCATTCATCAGGCGGCAAAAGTCTTGCCGCCGTGGCTTCGCAGCAAAGCGTCACACATCAATGTCAATGCTGTCCCCGTGCAACTCCATGAGCTCGCGCCTGGCGGCCGCCTCGCCCTTGCCCATGAGCTGCATCATCAGGTGTTCGGTGCCCGCGTTGTCCAGCGGCCCCAGCGCTATGGGCAGCAGGCGGCGGGTGTCGGGGTTGAGCGTGGTGTCCCACAGTTGCTCGGCGCTCATCTCGCCCAAGCCCTTGAAGCGGCTGATGCTCCAGCCGCCTTCTTTGACGCCGTCTTTGCGCAGCTTGTCGATGATGGCGGTCAACTCACCCTCGTCCAGCGCATAGGCTTTGGAGGCGGGCTTTTTGCCTCGTGCAGGCGCATCCACCCTGAACAGCGGCGGCCGGGCCACGTACAGATGGCCGGTTTCTATGAGCTTGGGGAAGTGGCGGAAGAAAAGCGTGAGCAGCAGCACCTGGATGTGCGAGCCGTCCACATCGGCGTCCGACAAGATGCAGACCTTGCCGTAGCGCAGGTTGCTCATGTCGGGATTGTCCTTGGGCCCGTGCGGGTCCACGCCTATGGCCACCGAGATGTCGTGAATCTCGTTGTTGGCAAACAGCCGGTCGCGCTCGACCTCCCAGGTGTTGAGCACCTTGCCGCGCAGCGGCAAGATGGCCTGGCTTTCTTTGTCACGGCCCATCTTGGCGCTGCCGCCAGCCGAGTCGCCTTCGACCAAAAACACCTCGTTGTGCAAGATGTCTTTGCTCTCGCAATCGGTCAGCTTGCCGGGCAGCACGGCCACGCCCGAGCTCTTGCGCTTTTCGACCTTTTGCCCGGCTTTTTGCCGGGTTTGCGCGGCCTTGATGGCGAGTTCCGCGAGTTTTTTGCCGTAGTCCACATGCTGGTTGAGCCAGAGCTCCAGCGTGGGCCGCACAAAGCTTGACACCAGGCGAACCGCGTCGCGCGAATTCAGGCGCTCTTTGATCTGGCCCTGAAATTGCGGGTCCAGCACCTTGGCCGACAGCACGTAGCTGGCGCGGGCAAACACGTCTTCGGGCAGCAACTTGACGCCCTTGGGCAAGAGGCTGTGCAGCTCAATAAAGCTTTTTACGGCGTTAAAGAGGCCGTCGCGCAGGCCGCTGTCGTGCGTGCCGCCAGCGGTGGTGGGAATCAGGTTGACGTAGCTCTCGCGCACGGGCGCGCCGTCTTCGGTGAAGGCCACCGCCCAGCTGGCGCCCTCGCCTTCGGCAAAGCTGTCGTGCTGGGCGTCGGCAAAGCCCTCGCCTTCAAAGAGCGGAATCACCGGGTCGGCGCTCAAGGTCTGCATGAGGTAGTCGCGCAGGCCGCCCTTGTACTGCCAGCTCTGGCTGTCTTTGGTTTTGTCGTTGACCAGGGTGACGCTGACGCCGGGCATCAGCACCGCCTTGCTGCGCAGCAGGTGGGTCAGCTCGTTCATGGGCAAGGCGCTGGACTCAAAGTACTTGGCGTCTGGCCACACGCGCACGCTGGTGCCTTGTTTGCGCTCGCCCTCGGCCAGCTTGCGGATGACCAAGGGCTCGATCACGTCGCCGCCTGAAAACACCAGCGAGGCGATTTGGCCTTCGCGGTGGCTGCTGACTTCCAAGCGCTTGGCCAGGGCGTTGGTCACGCTCACGCCCACACCGTGCAAGCCGCCTGAAAAGCTGTAGGCCCCGCCCTTGCCTTTGTCGAACTTGCCGCCCGCGTGCAAGCGGGTGAAGACCAGCTCGATCACAGGCGCGTTTTCCTCGGGGTGCATGCCAAAGGGAATGCCCCGGCCGTCGTCTTCGATGCTGACCGAGCCGTCGGCGTGCAAGGTGACCTTGATTTTCTTGCCATGACCGGCCAGGGCCTCGTCGGCGGCGTTGTCCAAGACCTCTTGCAAGATGTGCAAGGGGTTGTCGGTGCGGGTGTACATGCCCGGGCGCTGCTTGACGGGCTCCAAGCCCTTGAGCACGCGAATTGAGCTTTCAGAATAGTCCGAAGGAATGTTGACAGCCATGGTGGTGGTGGAAAAAAGTGCCGCGATTGTAGACCGCGCCCGGCAATTTACTGGATGAAATCACAGTCTTTGCTGCCGCCAAGTCTTCAGCGCCGTCAGCACGGTCTGGCCAGGGCTGTCTGCCAGCGGACAGAGGCCAAAGACAGATTCTGGTCGCGCTGGTTACATTTACAGCATGTCCTCTACCGCTCCAAGCACTGCCCCGGCTTCCGCTGCGCCCACCTTGTCCATGACGCAGGTGCTGGTGTGCGGGGCCTTGATCGTCACTTTGTCCATGGGCATACGCCACGGTTTTGGGCTGTGGCTGCTGCCCATCACCCAGGCCCAGGGCTGGACGCGTGAAACGTTTGCCTTTGCCATTGCGGTGCAAAACCTGGCCTGGGGCGTGATGGGCATTTTTGCGGGCATGGTGGCCGACCGCTACGGCGCCATGCGGGTCATCATGGCAGGCAGCGTGCTGTACGCCTTGGGCATGGTGGGCATGGGCCTGGCCGCCACAGGCTGGCAATTCACCCTGGCCACAGGCTTGTTGATTGGTGCGGCCCAGGCCGGCACCACCTACGCCGTGGTCTACGGTGTGATTGGCCGCAACGTGCCGGCCGACAAGCGCACCTGGGCCATGGGCGTGGCTGCAGCGGCTGGCTCGTTTGGTCAGTTTTTGATGGTGCCCACCGAGGGCTGGTTGATCAGCCGCTTTGGCTGGCAAGAGGCTTTGTTCATGCTGGCGGCGGCGTGCTTGATCATTGTTCCCCTGGCCCGTGGCCTGCGCGAGCACAAGGGGCCTGCGCCCGCAGGACAGGCCGAGCAAACCATCATGCAAGCGGTCAAGGAGGCGATCCGCTACCCCAGTTTTCAGCTGCTGACGGCGGGTTACTTTGTGTGCGGCTTTCAGGTGGTTTTCATTGGCATTCACATGCCCAGCTACCTCAAGGACGCAGGCATGGAGCCCGGGGTGGCCAGCTTTGCGCTGGCCTTGATTGGGCTGTTCAACGTCTTTGGCACCTATTTGGCGGGCTGGCTGGGGCAAACCCGCTCCAAAAAGAAGATCTTGGCCTTTATTTACCTGGCGCGGGCCGTCGTCATCAGCGTATTTTTGATGGTGCCGCTCACGCCCATGAGCGTGTATGTGTTTTCAGCAACCATGGGCTTGCTGTGGTTGTCCACGGTGCCTGTGACCAATGCCTCTGTGGCCCAGATTTTTGGTGTCAAGTACCTGTCCATGCTCAGCGG
>CANHKH010000136.1 GCA_947460165.1 Comamonadaceae bacterium | reverse complement strand
CCCATGGTGCCGTAAGGCATGACCCGACCATCGTCGAAATGGGCCAGGGACGGGTTGAGCGTATGAAAGGGTTTGCGCCCTGGCTCTAGCGCGTTAAGTGCCCGGGGGTCGAGTGAGAAACTGCTGCCGCGGTTCTGCCAGGTCACACCCGTGTTGCGCAACACCACGCCAGAGCCAAACTCCCAATAAACGCTTTGGATGAAGCTCACAGCGCGACCCTGAGCGTCGACAGCGCCCATCCAGATGGTGTCACCTGGGGCCGCCGGGTCGGGCCAAGGCAGCGCACGCGAGGGGTCGATCTCGGCAGCCAGCGCGGCCAGTGTCCCGGGCTCGAGAAAACCCTGGGGATCAGCGGGTAAGCGCCGGGGATCGGTGACCACGCGATCGCGCACTCGGAAGGCTCGCTTGGTGGCTTCCACCAGGCCATGCACGTGGGCAAAGCCCTCACCTTGGGTGACACCCAGCCGGTCGAACAAGCCCAGAATCATGAGCGCCGCCAGACCCTGGGTGGGCGGCGGCAGGTTGTACACCGTGGCATCTGCCAGGCGCACAGCCAGCGGCGTCACAAGCTGGGCCTGGTAGCTCGCCAGGTCGCTGGCGCGCAAGGGACTGCCCACACGCTCTAGTTCAGTGGCCATCTGCTCGGCAACGCTGCCACGGTAAAAGTCATCGAGTCCGCGGGCCGCCAGAGCCGCCAAGGTGTCGGCCAATGCAGGCTGGCGCAGCAGGTGACCGACCGACGGCGGGGCGCCGTTGACCAAAAAAGCGTCTGCAAAACCAGGCGCGTCCTTCAGGCCTCCCAGTTTTTGTCCGGTCAACGCAGTTTGACCGGCCGTCACGGGCACCCCAAGCCGCGCATGCCGGATCGCATCAGCCAGCAATCGGGGCAGCGGCAAGGCACTGCCCCAAGGGGCCGCCACCTCCAGCGCCTTGGCCCAGCCGCCCACGGTACCGGCCACTGTGAGCGCGGCCTTCGGCCCGCGTGGCGGGATCACCGTCTGGCCGGCATAAAAGTCCAGACTGGCCAAGCCGGCCGCCTGCCCACAAGCGTCGATGGCCACAGGCGGCTTTCCGGGCTCGTGAATCAGCCAGAAGCCGTCACCACCCAAAGCATTCATGTGGGGGTACACCACAGCGATGGCCGCAGCCGCGGCCACCATGGCTTCGACGGCATTGCCGCCTTCGCGCAACACATCGCGGCCGGCTTGCGCCGCAAGGTGATGGGGCGCAACCTGCATGCCCCCTAGGGCGCTCAAAGTACGGATCATGAGAATTAGGGCTCGACAGTTACCAGCCTATGGCCTTGGGCAACCACAGCGCAATCGAAGGGAAAAGAAAAACCAGCAACAACGCCAAGAGTTGCAAGCAGATGAAGGGGACGACGCCGCGGTAAATGTCCTTGATATTGACCTCCGGGGGCGCAACGCCCTTGAGGTAGAACAGTGCCCAGCCAAAGGGCGGCGTCAAAAAGCTCGACTGCAGGTTGACTGTGATCAGCATGGCGAGCCAGACTGGGTCGACACCCAAGCTGAGCAAGATCGGCAAGAACAGCGGAACCGCGATGTAACTGATCTCGATCCACTCGATGAAGAACCCGAGCACGAAAATCATCAGCATCATGAAGCCGATCGCGGTGTTCACACCTCCTGGCAAGGAATCAAACATCTTTTGAATGAGTTCTTCACCCTGCAGACCCCGAAATGCCAGTGCGAAGACCTGGGCCGTCATGAGAATGAACATCATGATCGCGGTGATCTTGCTGGTCTCCAGCGCAGTCTCACGCAGAGTTTTCAGCGTAAAGCGACCCGACAAGGCGGTGATCAGTACGGCGCCCACCGCGCCCATGGATGCTGCCTCGGTGGGCGCGGCCACCCCCCCTACGATGGAGCCCAGCACCGCGCACACAAGCAGGACGGGCGGCAACAGTACTTTGAAAAACCGCACCCACAGCTCACGCCGTGAGACCGCATCACGCTCGTCGAGGGGGATGGGTGGCATGGAGGCTGGCTTGAGCCAACCCATGACCAAGATGTAGATGATGTAGATCACGGCCAAGAGCAAGCCAGGACCCACTGCGGCTGCGAACAAGGTGCCTACCGACAGCTGCATGATGTCGGACAGCAGGATCAGGATCAGGCTAGGCGGGATGATCTGGCCTAGCGTGCCCGAGGCGCAGATCACGCCGCACGCAACACTCTTGTCATAGCCCCTGCGAATGAGCGTAGGAAGCGTCAGCAAGCCCAGGGTGATGATGGTGGCGCCGACAATCCCTGTGGTCGCACCCATGAGCACCCCAAACAAGACGATGCCCACCGCCATGCCGCCCTTGACGCCACCGGCCAGATGACCCATGACGTCGAGCAAGTCGTCGGCCAGCCGCGACTTTTCGAGCATCACTCCCATAAAGACGAAAAGCGGAATGGCCATCCACTGATAGCCCGACACAATGCCGTAAAAGCGGGCTGGCAGCAAATTGAAAAGGCCGCCGCCAAAACCGAGCCAGCCGAAGACAAACCCCACGGCGGCCAGGCTGATGGCCACAGGGATACCCACCATCAGCAAAAGAAAAAAGCCAACCAACATGAGGATGGCGAGGGTGGGCATCTCAAACACGAGGAAGCTCCGTCGATGTCGCGCCAGCGACCCCTGCAGGCGAAAAGACAAGTCGCACGAGCTCGGCCAGTTGCTGCAGCAAGAGCAAGACATAACCCAGTGGAATCAAGGCCTTGACGGCCCAACGGTAAGGAATACCGCCGGGGTCGGGTGAACTCTCTGCGATGGAGCGCGACTGCTCGACATAGCCCAGCGACAGGTAGATGAACAGCAGGCTGATCGAGATCAGCAGCAGTGCAGAAATAACGTCGACCACCCGCTTACCTCTGGCCGAAAAACGCGCATAAAAAACATCCACCCGTACGTTCTCGCCGCGCTGCAACGCATAGCTCATACCGAGCAAAATAAGAGCAGCTAACAGGTGCCATTCGAGCTCCTGCGCCCACACCGATCCGAAACTGAAGGCGTAACGAAGAATCACATTGGTGGCCACCAAAGCGATCATGGTCAAGGCGATCCAGGCAGTGAGGGGACCGAGGCGGTCAACGACCGCCTCGATGCCCCCTGCGGCCTTTGACAGGGGATTGCGCATCAAAGAGCCCTCCTTCAATCGCGAACTTTGACGTGATAGGCCTCTTCGCTGACCTCGCTCCAGCGGTCGAACTTGGACTTGAAGGCAAAGTACGAGTCATGGACCTTCTTGGTCAGCGGGTCCTTGGCCACGGCCTCCGCCAGCACTTTATTGGTTTCCGCGCGCAGCGCCTTGATCACGTCATCAGGCAGGGGCCTGGCAATGACGCCCTGCTTTTTCAGGTCCTCCATGGCATCGGAGTTGGCCTTCTGGCACCAGCCCTCGCTGATGACGTTGCAAGCCGCCGCAGCGTTGCTCACGATGGCCTGCAAGTCCTTGGGCAACTTGTCCCACGCAGCCTTGTTGATCAGCAACTCGGAGACGGTCGCCGGCTCATGCCAGCCGGTGGTGTAGTAATACTTGGCTGCTTTTTGCAAGCCCAGGCGCCGATCCTGGAACGGACCCACGAACTCCGCCGCGTCTATCACACCGCGCTCGAGCGCAGGGAAGATTTCACCGCCTGGCAAGACCTTCACATCCACACCCAGGTTGGCGTACACCTTGCCTGCCAGACCGGGAATGCGCATCTTCAGGCCTTTGAGATCGGCCACGGTCTTGATCTCTTTTTTAAACCAACCGGTCATCTGCACGCCGGTGTTGCCGCAGGGCATGGCCACCATGCCAAAAGGCGCGTACACCTCGTTCCACAGGTCGATTCCGCCGCCGTCATAGAGCCAACCGTTGATGCCCTGAAAGTTCATGCCGAAGGGCACCGCCGTGAAGTACTGAGCCGCAAAGGCTTTCCCCGTCCAGAAGTAGCTGTTGGCATGGTTCATCTCGACCGTACCAGCACGAACCGCGTCAAAACCCTCAAAAGCGGGGATCAGTTCACCAGCGCCAAACACCTGAATATTCAGGCGACCGTCCGACATTTCGCGGATGCGCTTGGCCAGATCGGTCGCACTGCCAGGACCGTCCATGTAAAACGGGGACCCCTTGCCGTAGGCGCTGGTCATTTTCCAGTTCAGGACAACGCGGTTTTGGGCCCGGGAAATGGCAGGCGCGGCGAGCGCACCGCCTGCTGCGGCAGCACCGGTGAGGAACTTGCGACGAACGAATGACATGACAACTCCTAGAAAAGATAAGAAGAGCGGTTTGCAATCACACTGGGCCAGTCATAGCAAACCCTATGCCATACGCCAATTTCCATCTAAGCCTTTGAAATTCAGAGGCTTTTCTTGTTGCGCGGGCTCGGACTCGCACGATGCCGTGCACCGGATTGGCTCATCGGGTGGCCCAGGTTCACCGGGTTGGGGCACTCTTTGTGAACATCCAGCATCCGGATGTGGTGCAAGGCACCGCCATGGGTCCAATCGGGACGGTCGTCCGATGGGTGCTGGCACTGGTCGAGCAGGGCTTTGCCGATGCGCTGACCGACCAGCAAAGGTCAGGGGCAGCGGACGACATCAGCACCATGCACTGACCCGAGAGCGTGACGAGTAGGCCGACTTGTGTCTTCGGGCCGCCACGGCCAGCACGGCCGCTGTCGCGGCCACCACCAGCACAACCTACAGCCAATGCTCACTTTCACAGTGACAGGTTGAAGGCCGGCCAAGCGCTGAACTTGGCCACAGACAGGGGGACCTCGCCCCGTTCAGAGCCGCGCAGCCCGCTCCACCCACCCGCCCAACAAGGACTCGCCGAGTTCTTTGCGCGCAGCCGGTGGCTCCACGCCCGCCACCTTCAGCATCGCCCATGCCAGGCACAGGTTAGACGACAGTACCGGGCGGCTCGTCAGCTGGGCCAGCTGCGGTATCACGCGCAGCGTCGGCATGCCGGTGCCAGACAGCAAGATGGCATCTGCATCAGTGACATTCAGCGCCGCTGCAGCCTCCAGCACCATGGGCGCCCGGATCCGGTAGACCGCACGCGTGTCTATGGGATCCATCTCCTTGCGCGCGAAGCTCACCACCTCCAGCCCGCAGGCCGTCCAGTACTGCAAACTCGCATCCACTAAAAAGGCGGGGTAAGGCGCCAGCAGTGCGATGCGCCTGACGCCCAGCGACTGGCAGGCCCACAAAATAGCCTGGGAGGCGGTGACGATGGGAAAACCGAAGCGCTGTTCAAGGGCGTCAATGCGCTTGCGCTCCTCGTCTTGCCCAAGCAGGTAGCTGGTGCCAGTGCAGGCGAAGCCCAGCACATCTGGGCGTGCGGTGTCAAAGGCCTCGATGCTGGTGCCCAGGTTGTCCAGGTACTGCACCAGGCGGTTGCCAGAATCGGTGCGACTGCCCTGCAGGCGGGTTGCGATGAGGCCCACGCCGTCGGGCGCCAGGGCGCTGAACTCGGGCTCCACGACCGGGTTGGCCTGCGGCACGGCGATGGCGAAAAGGGCGCGGGCGCTGTACTCGCGCTCGGGGTGGGCGGGAGTTGGGGTCATGGTGTGATCAATCTTGCGAAGCGCTTGGGGTGCGCGGGGCCAGCTCAAAGCCGTCCTGTCCCGGCGTGTCGGCCCAGGCCTGGAAGGGCGCAGTGGGCGTGACCTTGCCCGAGCGCAGGACCTTCAGCCAAGCGCCGCTGGCCTCTAGGAAACGGTTCATGCCGCACGGCCAGAGCACCAGGCTCAGCGCTTCGGCGATTTTGTATTCAGACACACCGTTGGCATAACAGTCCTCCAGCTCCACCTCCAGCGCCCAGTGCTGGTCGCGCGAGGCGTAGGCCGCCAGCAGGGCCAGGTGCGCCAGTTCGGGGGGCAGTTCGGGGAACTGCGCCAGCAGCGCGTTCTTGCCGGCGATGTAGGCGGGCCGCGGCCCCGGCACCGGGAAGTAGGGCTGCCAATGTTTTTCCAGGAACTGGTAGGTCTCCACGCCGCGCGCCCAGGCCACCAGCCGGAACGCAGCTTCGGCCAGGCGGTCGGTGCCGCCGGTCTGGAAAAACAGGTGGATGTGGTGCGTGCCTATGGCCTCCTCGGCGGCGGTCAGGAGGGCGAGCCAGACGAACTCTCGTTCAAACTCACTGAGGTGGTGCGGGTCTAGCGTGAGGGTCTTGTAGACCAGGGGATAGACGTCCTGCAGCGCTGGCAGCGCCGCGGCCATGGCGCCTTGGTGCGGCAGCAGGTAGCCGCGCCGTGCGCGAAACGCCTCCAGGCGCTCGCGCACCTGGGCGGCCGACGGTGCGTTGGGGGGCGGCTGGCTCATTCGACTTTGATGTTGGCAGTGCGGATCACATCGCCCCAGCGCTTGCGTTCCGACTCGATCAGGCGCAAAAACTGCGGCTGCGTGTTGGGCAGCGGCTCGGCACCCAGGTCCGTCAGCCGTTGCATGACGGCGGGATCGGCCAGCGCCATCTGCACCGCGCGTGAGATGGAAGCGGTCACGTTCTCCGGCAGGCCCGCCGGGCCGACCAGCGCGAACCAGTTGTTCATGCTGAAGTCGGGCAGCGTGCGGCTGATCAGCGGCAGCCCCGGCAGCTGTGGCGAGCCACGCTCTCCGCCGAAGGCGATGCCGCGCAGGGAGCCGGCCTTGACCTGCTGCAGGTAGTCGGACATGTTGCCCAGCAGCAGGTGCACGCGGCCGGCCTGCAGGTCTATCATGGCTTGCGAGCCGCCCTTGTAAGGCACATGGACCATGTCGACGCCGGCCTGGCGCCGGAACAACTCGCCGGCCAGGTGGCCGATGGAGCCGGTGCCGGCGGAGGCGTAGGTCACCTTGCCCGGGTTGGCCTTGGCATAGGCCACCAGCTCGGGCACGGTCTTGAAGGGTGCGTCTGGCGCCGACACCATCAGCGAAAAGATGTTGGCAATGGTGCCTATGGGCGTCAGCTCTTTTTGAACATCGATGGGGATCTTCATGCCGGGCATCTGCGGCGCCACCGCGAACATGCTCATGGTGGCAAAGCCGATGGTGTAGCCATCGGGCGCAGAGCGCGCCACCGCCTCGGCGGCGATGAACCCGCTGGCGCCGGCGCGGGTCTCCACCACCACGGGCTGGCCCAGTAGGTTCTTCAGACCGTCGGCGATGATGCGAGAGACCAGGTCGCCCGAGCCGCCGGCGGCAAAGCCGTTGAGCAGCCGAATCGGCCGGTTGGGTCGCCAGTCGGCCTGGGCGTGCAAGGGCAGTGTGGCGCAGGCCGCACCGGCGGCCAGCGCGCTCAGCACGGTGCGGCGACGCAGTTCAACAGGGTTCACGGGGTTCATGGGCAGGGCTCCTGGGTCAATCGGCTTGGGCATTGGAAGACCTCACCACCTTGCCCCAGCGGACGATCTCCTCGTCCAAGAAGGCGTTGGCCTGCGCGCGGGTGGTGGTGATGGACTCGGCGCCCATCTCTGAGAGGCGCGTGCGCATGGTCGGGGACGCACCCGCTGCCAGAATTTCGCTGTTCAGGCGGTCCAGGATGGCAGTGGGTGTCTTGGCCGGCGCGGCGATGCCCCACCACACTGAAACCTGCTGCTCCGGGTAGCCCTGCTCGGCAAAAGTCGGCACATTGGGCACCAGCGCGGACCGCTGGTTGGAGGCCACGCCCAGCACCTTCACCAGGTTGCCCTTGATCTGGCCGATGACATTGGCCTGGTTGGTGAAGAACACCTGTATCTGTCCGGCGAGGATGTCGTTGATCACGGCCGCGCCACCTTTGTAGGGCACGTGGGTGATGTCTATGCCTGCATGGGTCTTGAACATCTCGCCGGCCAGGTGCTCAGAACTGCCGGGGCCGCCAGAGCCAAAGTTCAGCTTGCCCGGCTCTTTCTTGGCCATGGCCACCAGCTCCCTGACGCTGTTGGCCGGGAAGTCTGGACGCACCAGCAAGATGCCGGGCGCGCGGCCGACCACCGCCACCTGCGTGAGCTCGGTCTTCACGTCGTAGGGCATCTGCTTGAACAGTGTCACGTTGACGGCGTTGCCGGGCGAGGTGAGCAGCAGCGTGTAGCCGTCGGGCGGCGCCTTGGCCACGAAGGTAGAACCCACATTGCTGCCGGCGCCCACGCGGTTTTCCACCACGACCGGCTGGCCCAGGCGGGTGCTCAGTTCTTG
>CANHKH010000135.1 GCA_947460165.1 Comamonadaceae bacterium | reverse complement strand
CGACGGCGATCAGGTGGTGGGCGTGATCACCCTGGAAAAGATGCAAGGTCGCTGGAGCGCCGACGAGTTGTGGGAGTTGGGCCTGATCGCGCAGACCACCGCCTTGCCCTTGGCGCAGCTGCAGCAGGCCGACCGCTGGTGGGGAGCGCGCTGGTGGGGTGCCCTCCAGGGCCGCCGAGGCGCAGCGCCGCGGCACAGCGCCTGGAAGCTTGCAGGCGCGCTCGGCCTGATCGCCTTTGTCTCGCTGTTCTTTGTGCCCTGGGACTACCGCATCGATGCCCGTCTGACGCTGCGCAGCAAGGACTTGCTGTTCGTGCCTGCGCCTTTTGACGGCTATTTGCGCCAGGTCCATGTCGACATGGGCGACAAGGTCAAGGCCGGGCAGGTGCTGATGCAGCTCGACACCCGCGAGCTGGTGCTCGAGGAGTCCATGGCGCAGGCCGATGTGCTGCGCTACAGCCGCGAGGCCGAGAAGGCGCAGGCGCTGCGCCAACTCGCTGAGATGCAGATCACCCTGGCCAGGCGCGACCAGTCGGCCTCGCGGCTGGCCCTGATTCGCCATCAGCTGGCCAATGCCAAGGTGACGGCGCCGCAAGACGGTGTGGTGGTCGAAGGCGAGCTCAAGAAAAACCTGGGTGCGCCGCTGCGCAAGGGCGATCTGCTGCTCAAGCTGGCGCAGACCGACGACAGCTATCTGGAGCTGGAGATTGACCAAGCCGACGTGCACGAGGTCAAGGTCGGCTCGCGCGGTGAATTTGCCCTGGTCGGTCGGCCCGAGCAGCGCTTTGCCATCGAAATCGACCGCATCGATCCGGCCTCGACCTTGCGCGAGGGCAAGAACATTTACCTCGCCCGTGGCCGCCTGCAAGAGGGCATTGCACCCTGGTGGCGCCCGGGCATGGGCGGCACCGCACGCATAGATGCCGGCGAGCGGCCGCTGATTTGGGTCATGACGCACCGCACCGTGCGCTTTTTGCGGGAGTTCTTCTGGCTATGAGCATGGACCAGGCCAGCGGACGGACCTACAGCGATGCCTGGCACCGGGTGGCCGGCGTGCGCGCCTGCCTGCGCAGCAGCGTGCGGGCGCACCGGCAGACCTTTCGGGGCCAGGACTGGGTGGTGCTGCGCGACAGCCTGAGCAGCGACTTTTTCCGGGTCACCGCCGACGCCTATGCTTTCGTCAGCCGGCTGGGGACCGACCGCACCATCGACGAGGTCTGGAGCGAGCTGATCGAGCTCGAGCCCGAGCTGGCGCTGACGCAAGAAGAGGTGGTGCAGCTGCTGGGCCAGTTGCACCTGTCCAATTTGCTGCAGTTTGACCGCGGCGCGGCGGCCGCCAGCCTGTTCGAGCGTTACCGCGAGCGGCGCGGGCGTGAAATCAAGGCGCTGATCCTGGGCTTTCTGGCCATCAAGGTGCCGCTGATCGATCCGGACCGCGCCCTCGATCGGTCCATGCCGCTGATCCGGCTCATCTTCGGCCCGGTCGGCGCCCTGTGCTACTTGGTGCTGCTGGTGCTGGGCATCAAGGCGCTGGCGGACGAATCGCAGCGCCTGTTTGACCAGTCGGCCGGCCTGCTCGCGCCGGGCAACCTGGGCCTGCTCTATGTCGGCCTGGTGCTGGCCAAGCTGGTGCACGAATTCGGCCACGCGGCGGCTTGCAAGCGCTATGGCGGCGAGGTCCACAAGATGGGCGTGATGCTGCTTTTGTTTGCGCCCTTGCCGTATATGGATGCCACGGCCAGCTGGGGTTTCAGAAGCCGCTTTCATCGCATGCTGGTCGGCGCCAGCGGTGTGCTGGCCGAGTTTGCGGTGGCCGCTGTTGCGGCGCTGGTGTGGGCCCACAGTGCGCCTGGCGTGGTCAATGCGCTGGCCTACAACGTGATTTTTGTGGCCAGCGTCTCGACCCTGCTGTTCAACCTCAATCCGCTCATGCGCTTTGACGGCTACCACATGCTGGTCGATTGGCTCGATGTGCCCAATTTGTTTCAGCGCTCGCGCGATCAGCTCAAGTACCTGGGCGAGCGCTTTGCGCTGGGCGTGAAAAACGCCGAGCCGGCCGCGCGCACGCGCAAAGAAGCCTGGCTGCTGCCCGCCTACGGCGTGATCAGCCTGAGCTACTGGTTGATGCTGATGTCGACCATCATTTTTTTCATCGCCGAGCAGTACCTGGAGGTGGGCATCGCGCTGGCCTGGATCATTTTTTTCACCGCCATCGCATTGCCGCTGCTCAAGTTCGGCAAATACCTGGTGAGCAGCCCTCGGCTTGAGCACCAGCGCCTGCGCGCGGTCACCAGCACCGCAGTCATAGGCGCTGCGGCCTTTGCGGTGCTCGCGGGCGTGCCCATGCCCGAGCGTGTGCGGGTCAAGGGCGTGCTGCAGGCCAGCGATTTTCGCGAGCTTTACAGCGAAAGCGGCGGCACGCTGGTGCAGGTGCTGGTGCGTCCGGGCAGCTGGGTCCAGGCCGGGCAGCCGCTGGCGCGGCTCGACAACCCTGAGCTTGACTACGAGGTCCGTGCGGCCAGGCGTCAGCGCGAGCAGTTGCTGGCGCAAGAGCTGCAGGCCGTCAGCATGGCGATGGCCAATTTACAACCGCTGGTGCGCCAGCGCCAAGCCGTTGAAGAAAAGATCGCCCAGCTGCTGCAGCAGCAAAAGCAGTTGCTCGTGCTTGCGCCGATTGAGGGCATCTGGAGTGCCAGCGAGCTCGAGGCCAGCCGCGGCCAGTGGATAGGCCGCGGCGCCAGCCTGGGCACGGTGGTCGACGACCGCAGCTGGCGGTTTGTGGCGGTGCTGCCGCAGGTCAGCACCCACTTGTTTGAGGCCGGTGTGGTCTACAGCGAGATCCGCATAGGCGGCCAGCAGGAGTTCAATGTGCGCTCGGCCAGCACCGAGATCATGCCTTTCGAGCAAGGCCAGCTCCCCTCAGCGGCGCTGGGCATGGCCGGCGGCGGTGACATCGCGGTGCAAAGCGGCGACACCAAGGGCCTGGCCGCCGCCGAGCCCTTCTTTCGCATCCACGCCCAGCTGCCGCCGCAGGGGCAGGCGCAAGCCCTGCGCCGCCTGCATGGGCGGCTGGGCACCATGCGCATCACCTTGCCCGACTCGCCCCTGCTGGTGCAGTGGGAGCGCGGCGCCCGCCAGTTCCTGCAAAGGAAGTTCCGCGTATGAGCGCAACCTGGCCGCCCCTGCTCAGCGCCGGTGGCGCGGCTGCGGCTGCGCCGCACCGGCTGCGCGCGCTGGAGAAACTGCCCAAGGGGCTGGACGCTTGGGTGGACCGCGCGCACGGCTGGTGGCGCCGCCGCGGTTTTCATGTGTCGCCGCTGTGGCAGCTGGCGCTGGCCTGTCACGCCCAGTGCGAGCGGCTCGATGCGCTGGACGAGACGGCGCTGGCGCAGGCGCTCAGGCTGGCCCAGGAGCAGCTGCGGCGCGACCCGCTGCACGCCAAGGGCGAGCTGGTGCATGCGCTGGCCTTGGTGGGCCAGCAGGCGCGCCGCGTGCTGGGCATGCGGCCCTACCCCGTGCAGATGATGGGCGCGCTGGCCCTGCACCAGGGCTGGCTGGCTGAGATGGCCACCGGCGAGGGCAAGACGCTCACCGTCGCGTTGGCGGCCGTGCTGGCCGGCTGGAGCGGGCGGCCTTGCCATGTGATCACAGCCAACGACTACCTGGCCGAGCGCGATGCCCAGACCATGCAGGCGCTGTACGCGGCCTGCGGTGTCAGCCTCGCTTCGGTGCATGCGCAGGTCGAGGCCGAGCGCAGGCCCGGCCTGTACGAGGCCGATGTGGTCTATGTCACGCCCAAGGAATTGCTCGCCGACCATTTGCGCGACCGGCTCGCCGCCAGTGCCGGGCAAGATGCCCATTGGCAGGATTTTTCGCGCTGGCTGGGCCAAAGTGCAGACCCCTCGACCACACCCCTGCTGCTGGTGCGCGGCCTGCACACGGCCATCGTCGACGAGGCCGACAGCGTGCTCATCGACGAGGCTGTCACGCCCTTGATTTTGTCGGCGCGCCGGCCCAGCCGGGGGCTGTCCGAGGCGGCGATCTTGCTGGCGCAGCTGGCCCCGCAGCTCGAGCCCGGTCGCGATTACGAGCGCGTGGCGCGCACCCGCACCGTTGAGCTCAGGGGCGGCGCGCTGGCCGCGCTGGCCCGCCTGGCCGAGCAACTGCCGCCGGTGTGGCGGCCTGCCCCACGGCGCGAGGAGCTGCTGCGCCAGGCCTTGCAGGTGCACTCCTTTTTCATGCCTGGCCACCAGTACCTGGTGCACGAGGGCGAGATTGTGCTGCTCGATGAGTTCACCGGTCGCATGACGCCCGGGCGCACGCTGACTGCGGGCCTGCACCAGGCCATCGAGGCCAAGGAGCAGGTGGCCATCACCGACCCCAACGAATCACTCACACAAATGAGTTTTCAGGCTTTCTTTCGCGGCTTTGCGCGCCTGTCGGGCAGCACGGGAACGGCCTGGGAGGCGGTTGACGAGTTGTGGCGGGTGTACCGGCTGCCGGTGGCGCGCATTCCCACCCACCGCCCTAGGCGCACCGTCACGGCGCCGCTGCAGCTGTCAGCGGACACGGCGCAAAAGTGGCAGGGGGTGGCGCGCGAAGTGGTGCAGCTCCAGCGCAGCGGCCGTGCGGTGCTGGTGGGCGTGCGCAGTGTCGAGTCCAGCCTGACCGTGGCGCAGTTGCTGCGCCAGCAAGGCTTGCAGCCGGTGGTGCTCAACGCGGTCGAGCACGACAAAGAGGCCGACATCGTCGCCGTCGCCGGTCGCAGCGGTGCGGTGACGATTGCCACCAACATGGCCGGTCGCGGCACCGACATCAAGCTGCACCCGGCGGTCGAGGCCAGCGGCGGGCTGCATGTGACGATTGCCGAGATCAACGAGTCGGCCCGCATCGACCGCCAGCTGGCCGGCCGCTGTGGCCGCCAGGGCGATCCGGGCAGTGTGTCTGTGCACCTGTGCCTGCAGGACAACCTGGCGGTGCGCTACATGCCGGTGCCTTTGCGCCAGCTGCTGCGCCTGTTCAGCGGCCAGGTGCCGGCCTGGCTTGCGCCCTTGGTGCGCTGGGCCTTTGTGTGGTCGCAGGCGCGCGCCGAGGCCGATGCGTTTGCGCGCCGCTTTTCGGTGCTGCGCCATGACGACTGGCTGGCTTCGGCCCTGCCTTTTGAGCAGCGGGGGGCGTCATGATCAGCACCCTTTCGCGATTGTCTATGCCGCCCTGGCCGGCGTGGAACGTGCCGGCCGAGCGCACCCTGCGCGCCATGCTCGGCGAGCTAGAGGGTCTGCCCATCACCGGCGGCGAATCTTCGGTGCGGCTGTCTGCGGCCGGTCTGGACTGCGGCCGCTGGTTGGCCGGCTTTTCCCCGTCGGGGGTCTCGGTCGAGCGGCTGCAAGGCCTGCCCGAGCGCCTGGCCATGCCGGCGGCCGATGCGCAGTGGTTCAGATCGGTGTGGCCCCGTGCCCGTCAGATCGGGCTGGGCTTGGAGCAGGCCAGCAGCCAGGTGGTGGCCAAGGTCTACCTTGAGTTTGCGCTGCCCGCGCCCGACATGCGCACGCGCCCGCCCGAGCAGCGCCAAGTCGCCTTGCAGATCCAGTCGTGCAAGTGGCGCGCCGATCTGCCTGCGTCTGAGCGCAGGCCCAGCCGCCAGACCGAGTACTGGCGCATCTCCGGTCTCGATGGCGCGGCCATGGCGCGGCTGCTCCGCGAGGACGAGAACCTGTCCGCGCCTGTGCGCCCGGTTTATTCGGCCATGGCCGATGCCTTGCAGGCCGCGATGCGGGCCGCGCCGAATTGGCAGGACCAGCGGCTGCTGATGGTGCGCGAGCAGGACAGTGCGCGCCGGGGCGTGGGTCTGCGGCTGTACGGCAGTGGATTACAGGTCAACTCGGTGCTGGCTTCGCTCCAGCCCTTGTGTGATCAATGGGGTCTGGACCTGGCGCAGCACCCCGATGTGCTGGCCGCCTGGGCGCAGCAGGAATTGGGTTGGATCCACGCCGGTCTGGACCCACAAGGACAAGGTTTTGTGATTGTGTATGGCGCGCTCAGCCGCGCCCAAACCCGCGCCGTGCTCGTCGCGGCCGGGCCTGCTGCCAATGGGCGGCAAGCATCTGTGCAGGAAAGTTGGACATGAAAAACATCAAGCGCTGGAGCCCCAGCCACGTGCGGCACGCATTTCGTCGCATCCGAAGTACGGTTGAGCGCCTGGAGGACCGCATTTTGCTGTCGGCCGAGCCGCTGATTCAGTTCAACCGCGCCGACGCCGATCAGCCCCTGGTGGTGGAAAACCTCGAGCACAGCGCCAACAAACGCATGGCCGATCCGCTCGATTTGGAGGCCATCTCCAGCATCGCCACGCTGATCGATCTGACGCGGCCGCAGTCGCAGCAAAACAGCAAGCTCAACTGGACCGGCTCGACCTCCTCGCTGCTCAAGCTCAATTCGCAACTCCAGGCCCTGGTGCTTGATCTGGGCGACGGCGACAGCCAAATGAGCCTGAGCAACGACGCCAACGGCATGCTGCGCCTGTCGAGCACGGATGGCCCATCGCCCTATGAGTTCGTGTTTGCCAAGCCCAGCAGCATTTTGGGCATACGCGGAGAAGGCGGCATAGACCGCCTGATCATCGACAACGTCGACCTCGGCTCGACCAGCCTGTCGGTCGACGTCGAGTCGATCTCCATACCCAGCACCAGCACGCTGACCGGACAGAACAATGTGCTGCTGATGGCCCGAGACAGTTTCGCTGGCGATCTGGGCCAGCTCACCATCGGCGCCGACGATCTGGAGCTCAGTGCGAGCATCGACGTGGCTGGCTCCGTGCAGGTGGTGGGCAATCTGGTGCTGGCTGCGCAGGTCTCGGTTGAGCTTGAGCAGGAGGTCACGCTGACCGGCTACTACGAGGTCAACGGCAGCACCACGGCGCGCGTGCGGGTCGCCGACGGCGCGCAAATCACCGCGCAGAGCCTGATGCTCAGCGCCATCACCGAGTCGCGCTGGGCCCTGGCGGCCAACGACGGCTTGATTGGCGGGCGTCTGGCGCTTGATTTGGCGCAGACCACCGAAGCGCTGGTCGAAGGGGGCGTGGACATCAGCGTCGCGCCCATGGCTGACGACGAAGGCAACCCGGGCGTGGGCCTGCTGATCGAGGCCATCGACTGGACCGATGCCTCGGTGGTGCTCGACATGGCCGATGGCGAGATCACCGGTCTGAGCAAGGACACCCAAGCCGGCCAGGCGCTAGAGGGCTTTGAGCTGGGCTGGACGCAGATCGATCTGGTGCGCAGCACGGTGGCGCGGCTGGGCAGCGAAGCGAGCACCGCCAATCCCACGCGCATCAGCAGTACCGATGGCCTGGTGCAAATTTCGGCAGCCAGCCTGGACGGCGCGGGCAATGAAGACGGCGAGAACGCTGGCGTCTACGGCTCGGTGATGTCGTCTCTGGTGGGCTTGCACATCAGCAACATCGACCACGATGTGCAAGCCTTTGTGGCCAATTCCGAGCTGGAAGTGGGCGCGCTCAATGTCTACGCGCTCAACGAAACCAGCGCCTTGGCCAATGGCAAGATCGCGCGCAACAAGGTCGAGGGCAACACCCAGGCCTGGGTCGAAGGCTCCGATGTGAGCAGCGCCGGAGCGATCGCCTTGATCGCCCAGGACCTGGCGAGCTTTAGCGCCACCAGTGAAGGCTTTTCGGCCGACATCCCCAAGCTTGACACGCTCAAGGTGGGCATCGCCTCGACCACCAACACGGTTGACCGCAAGGTCTCCGCCTACCTGCTCAGCAGCACCGTCAGCGCCAGCGACATGGCGGTGCTGGCCAGCAACGACAGCAGCTTGAGTGTCTCGCTCGAATCGATGGCGGTGTTTGACAGCGAAGCCACAGATGGCGAAGCGCCCGCCGAAGCTCCGACAGAAACTACGGCCGAAGGCGGCGGCTCGGGCATGCAAATGGCCTTTGGCGGCACCTTTGCCTGGAACCAGTTCAACGGCCAGGTGCTGGCCTACGTGGAAGACAGCACGCTTGAGACCACCGACGGCGACTTGGTGGTGCAGGCGGTCAACAGCGCCGCGCTTGAGGCCCAGAGCAAAGCCGGTACCGCCGTCACCTCGGGCGCCGCAGCCGGCGCCTCGCTGGCTTTCAATGCGGTCGGCTGGGACATGGGCAACATCGCGGCGGCGG
>CANHKH010000134.1 GCA_947460165.1 Comamonadaceae bacterium | reverse complement strand
CTTGATGCCCACCGCGTCGTCATTGACGTTGAGCGTGCACGCGGCCTCGCAGGGGGCGGGGCAAATGCGACCGGTGAACTCCGGAAAGTTGTTGGTGCTGTGCAGCGTGAGGATGGCGTTGTGCCAGTCTGCGCGGAACACCATGTCGTTGAAGTCCGGAATGATGTTGTTGACCGGGCAGCCGCTGTTGCAAAACGGCGTGCCGCAGTCCATGCAACGGGCGGCCTGGGTCTTGGCTTGCTTGTCGTCCAGGCCAATGACGAATTCTTTGTAATTCTTCAGGCGCTCGGGCACGGGCTTGTAGCCCTCCTCTAGGCGCTCAAACTCCATGAAGCCGGTGACTTTTCCCATGATGAATTCCTTTTGTCAGTCAGTGGAGGACAGGGCCTGTGGTGCGCTGCACCGGCGGGCTGTGTCCTGCAAAATTTCAAACAGCTTGGCGGCGGCTCAAGTGGCGGCCACGGCCGGGGTGGACTCGGTGGCGGCCAACACGAGCTTGGCCTTGCGCTCGGTGAGCGCGCGCTTGTACTCGTTGGGAAAGACCTTGACGAACTTGGCGCGAGACTCGCCCCAGTTGTCCAGCAGCTCGCGGGCACGCTTGCTGCCGGTCCAGCGGTGATGGTCTTGCAAGAGGCGTTTGAGCTGGTCCTCGTCGGCCTCGCCCAAGTGCCAGCCGGCTTGGTCTTGCTGGGTTTGTTCGGCCTTGCTCAGCACCTTGTCGAGCGAGACCATGGCGGTGTTGCAGCGCGAGGCGAACTGGCCGTCTTCGTCGTACACATAGGCCACGCCACCAGACATGCCAGCTGCAAAGTTGCGGCCGGTTTTGCCCAGCACGGCCACGGTGCCGCCTGTCATGTACTCGCAGCCGTGGTCGCCCGTGCCTTCCACCACAGCGGTGGCGCCCGACAGGCGCACGGCAAAGCGCTCGCCGGCCACACCACTGAAAAAAGCCTCGCCGGTGGTGGCACCGTAAAGAACGGTGTTGCCAACGATGGTGTTTTTCACGGCCTCGCCGCGGAAGTCAATGCTGGGCCGCACCACAATGCGCCCGCCTGACATGCCTTTGCCGGTGTAGTCGTTGGCATCGCCAATCAGGTAGAGGGTGATGCCCTTGGCCAAGAAAGCACCAAATGATTGGCCGCCCGTGCCTTCGAGCTGAATGCGCAAATGGTCGTCGGGCAGGCCTTGGGGATGGCGGCGAATCAACTCGCCCGAGAGCATGGCGCCCACGGTGCGGTTGACGTTGCGCGCCACTTCCATGAACTGCACTTTTTCGCCTTTTTCCAGCGCGGCTTTTGATTTTTCAATCAGGCGCATGTCCAAGGCTTTTTCCAGGCCGTGCTCTTGGTGCGAGACATGCAGGCGCGGCACGTCGGCCGGCACGATGGGCTGGTAGAACAAGCGGCTGAAGTCCAGGCCGCTGGCCTTCCAGTGGGCAATGCCTTTTTGCGTGTCCAGCAGGTCGGCGCGGCCGATGAGGTCGTCGAACTTGCGCATGCCCAGCTGGGCCATGAGCTGGCGGGCCTCTTCGGCCACAAAGAAAAAGTAGTTCACCACATGCTCGGGCTTGCCCGCGAACTTTTGGCGCAGCACCGGGTCTTGCGTGGCCACGCCCACCGGGCAGGTGTTGAGGTGGCATTTGCGCATCATGATGCAGCCCTCGACCACCAGGGGTGCGGTGGCAAAGCCAAACTCATCGGCACCCAGCAGCGCGCCTATGACCACGTCGCGGCCGGTTTTCATTTGGCCGTCGGCCTGCACACGGATGCGGCCGCGCAGGCGGTTGAGCACCAGGGTTTGCTGGGTTTCGGCCAGGCCAATCTCCCAGGGCGAGCCTGCATGCTTGATGGACGACCAAGGCGAGGCGCCTGTGCCGCCGTCGTGACCGGCGATCACCACATGGTCGGCCTTGGCCTTGGCCACGCCGGCGGCAATGGTGCCCACGCCCACTTCAGAGACCAGCTTGACGCTGATGTCGGCTCGGGGGTTGACGTTTTTCAAATCATGAATGAGCTGCGCCAGGTCTTCAATCGAGTAAATGTCGTGGTGCGGCGGCGGCGAGATCAAACCCACACCGGGCACCGAGTAGCGCAAAGCGCCTATGTACTCGGAGACCTTGCCGCCCGGGAGCTGGCCGCCCTCGCCGGGCTTGGCGCCCTGGGCCATCTTGATTTGAATTTGGTCGGCCGAGACCAGGTACTCGGTGGTCACGCCAAAGCGGCCCGAGGCCACCTGCTTGATGCGCGAGCGCAGGGAGTCGCCATCTTGCAGCGGCAGGTCCACCTCAACTTGCTTGGCACCGATCACGCTTTTCAAGCTTTCGCCCTGCTTGATGGGGATGCCCTTGAGCTCGTTGCGGTAACGCGCCGGGTCCTCGCCGCCTTCGCCGGTGTTGCTCTTGCCGCCAATGCGGTTCATGGCAATGGCCAGGGTGGCGTGGGCTTCGGTGGAAATCGAGCCCAGCGACATGGCGCCGGTGGCAAAGCGCTTGACGATCTCGCTGGCCGGCTCGACCTCGTCGAGCGCAATGGCTTTGGCCGGGTCAATTTTGAACTCGAACAAACCGCGCAGCGTGAGGTGGCGCCGGCTTTGGTCGTTGATGAGCTGTGCGTACTCTTTGTAGGTGTTGAAATTGTTGGCGCGGGTGGAGTGCTGCAGCTTGGCAATCGCGTCGGGCGACCACATGTGGTCTTCGCCACGGGCGCGCCAGGCGTACTCGCCGCCCGCGTCCAGCATGGTGGCCAGCACCGGGTCGTCGCCAAAGGCGGCGCGGTGCATGCGCAGGGCTTCTTCAGCGATCTCGAACACGCCAATGCCTTCGACCTGCGAGGCGGTGCCGGTGAAGTAATTGGCCACCATGGCGCGGTTCAGGCCAATGGCCTCAAACAGCTGCGCGCCGCAATAAGACATGTAGGTGCTCACGCCCATTTTGGACATGATCTTGGACAAGCCCTTGCCAATGGCCTTGGTGAAGTTGTAGACCATTTTTTCAGGCCCCAAGTCGCCGGGCAGGCCCGCCGCCAACTCTTCGAGCGTCTCGATGGCGAGGTAGGGGTGCACGGCTTCAGCGCCGTAGCCGGCCAGCACGGCAAAGTGGTGCACCTCTTTGGCCGAGCCGGTTTCCACCACCAGGCCGGCGGTGGTGCGCAAGCCTTCGCGCACCAGGTGCTGGTGGATGGCCGACAGCGCCAGCGCTGCAGGAATGGCCACTTGCGTTGCGCTGACGGCGCGGTCGCTCACGATGAGGATGTTCTTGCCATCTTGGATGGCGTCCACCGCCTCTGCGCACAAAGAGGCGAGCTTGGCCTCCACGCCTTCATGGCCCCAGGCCGTGGGGTAGGTGATGTCCAGGGTGTAGCTGCGGAACTTGCCTTGGGTGAAGGCTTCAATGTGGCGCAGCTTGGCCATGTCGGCCTTGTTGAGTACAGGCTGGCTGACCTCCAGCCGCATGGGCGGGTTGACTTGGTTGATGTCCAGCAAATTCGGCTTGGGGCCAATGAAGGACACCAGCGACATCACGATGGCTTCGCGGATGGGGTCTATGGGCGGGTTGGTGACCTGGGCGAACAACTGCTTGAAGTAGTTGTACAGCGGCTTGTTTTTGTTGGAGAGCACGGCCAGCGGGCTGTCGTTGCCCATGGAGCCGGTGGCTTCCTCGCCCACCTGGGCCATGGGCGAGAGCAAGAACTTGATGTCTTCTTGCGTGTAGCCAAAAGCCTGTTGACGGTCCAGCAGCGACAGGCCCGAGCTCGCAGGCTCGCTCGCTTGTGCCGCAGAGCCCGATGCGGGCTGCACATCGTCGAGCTTGATGCGCAGGTTCTCAATCCACTGCTTGTAGGGTTTGCTGTTGGAGAGGTTGGCTTTGAGCTCCTCGTCGTCCACCATGCGGCCTTGCTCCAGGTCGATCAGGAACATCTTGCCCGGCTGCAAGCGCCACTTGCGCACGATTTTGTGCTCGGGCACGGGCAACACACCCGATTCAGAGCCCATGATGACCAGATCGTCGTCGGTCACGCAATAGCGTGAAGGCCGCAGGCCGTTGCGGTCCAGCGTGGCGCCAATTTGGCGGCCATCGGTGAAGACGATGGAGGCCGGGCCGTCCCAAGGCTCGAGCATGGCCGCGTGGTACTCATAAAAGGCCTTGCGGCGCTCGTCCATGGTGGTGTGCTGCTCCCAGGGCTCGGGGATCATCATCATCACGGCCTGGCTGATGGGGTAGCCGGCCATGGTCAGCAACTCTAAGCAGTTGTCAAAGGTGGCGGTGTCGGACTGGTCGGCAAAGCTGATGGGGTAGAGCTTGTGCAGGTCTTCGCCCAGCACAGGGGAAGACATCACGCCCTCGCGCGCCTTCATCCAGTTGTAGTTGCCCTTGACCGTGTTGATCTCGCCGTTGTGGGCGACGTAGCGATAGGGGTGGGCCAGCGGCCACTCGGGGAAGGTATTGGTGGAAAAGCGCTGGTGCACCAGGCCAATGGCCGAGACGCAGCGCTCGTCTTGCAGGTCCAGGAAATAAGTGCCCACCTGGTCGGCCAGCAGCAGGCCCTTGTAGACCACGGTGCGGCTGGACATGCTGGGAACGTAGTATTCCTTGCTGTGGGTGAGCTTGAGGCCCTGAATCGCGGCACTGGCGGTTTTGCGGATGACGTAGAGCTTGCGCTCCAAGGCGTCTTGCACGATCACGTCGTTGCCGCGGCCTATGAAGACCTGGCGGATGAGGGGCTCTTTTTCGCGCACCGTGGGCGACATGGGCATGTCACGGTTGACCGGCACGTCGCGCCAGCCCAGCAGCACCTGGCCTTCAAGGCGGATGGCGCGCTCCATGGCCTGCTCGCAGGCCAGTCGCGAAGCGTGTTCTTTGGGCAAAAACACCAAGCCCACGCCGTACTCACCGGGCGGCGGCAGGTTCACGCCCTGCTGGGCCATGTCTTCGCGGTAGAGCGCGTCGGGCAACTGAATCAAGATGCCCGCGCCGTCGCCCATGAGCTTGTCTGCCCCCACCGCGCCCCGGTGGTCCAGGTTTTCCAGGATTTTCAGGCCCTGCTGCACGATGGCATGGCTTTTGTGGCCCTTGATGTGCGCCACAAAACCCACGCCGCAGGCGTCGTGCTCGTGTTGGGCGGCGTACAAGCCATGTTGTTGTGAGTGTTGCAGTTCAGCAGCCGTAGTCATGGGAAACCCTCATGTTCAAAAACCAGATCGCGGAGCATAAGGCTTTGCAACAACAATGCCAACGAAAATAATTGGGGTCAGATACAGATTAATTCGTCCGGCCAAGCTTTTTAAAAAAATTGGGGACAGATCAAAACAGGGACCTGGCCCGCTCGCTCTCGACTCAGTCCTTGGCCAAACGCGGACGCCCAGCCTTGGCAGGCGTGAGCTTGTGGCCGGTTCGCTCCTTGAGACTTTGTACAAACTTTTCTGAGCCCAATGTCCAGCCGGTCAAGGCCGAATGGGTCAAAGACGCTTGCTGGGCTGCAGACACCCCCGCCTGCACCAGGTCCAGGTAAGCCACTTCACGCGCAAAAGGCGTGTTGCCCAAGCCCCAAATCAGTGCATGCGGGGTCACCAATTTGTTCATTTGCTGCCCGATGTAGTGCCTGTGGCTGGACCAGGCAAAGTCAGCAGGCCCCTCCACCATCCCCGCGCGCACGGGGTTGAGGTCAATGTAGGCCATGCAGGTCAGCAGATACTGTTCAGTGTCAATCAGGCTGGACCGGTAGCGCCCTTCCCACAAAGTGCCTGTGCGACCGTGGCGGTTGTTGAAATAGCGCACATAGCTGCGGCCCACGGCTTGCATCATTTCGGGCAGGCCGGTGTCGGTCTCGGGCGTGAGCAACAAGTGAAAGTGGTTGTCCATGAGCACGTAGGCGTGCAGAGCCACCCGGGTGCGCGCCGCATGCTCGGCCCACAGGCCGAGAAGCCGCAGGCGGTCATGGTCGTCTTTGAAAATAGCTTGCCGGTCGTTGCCGCGCTGAATCACATGGTGCGGAAAACCTGGGAGGGTGAGGCGGGGTTGTCTGGCCATGGAAAAGTTTAATCTGTATCTGACCCCAATTAAATGACCCCCATTAATTGGGTGGGTAAGCTTGAGCGGGAAGATCCTAAGCTGGGGCTGCTTGCGCAGCGCCTAACATTGAAGAACATTGTTTTGATTTTTCAGGAGTTCCCATGCGCTTTCGTTTTCCCCGTCTTTTGGGCCTGATGCTGGGCTTGGGCCTGAGCGCGCAGGTGCTGGCGCAAGCCCCGGCTTATCCGAGCAAGCCCATCAAGGCCATCGTGCCTTTTGCGCCTGGCAGCGCCACCGACCAAATTGGCCGGGCTTTTGCGCAAAAAATGTCCGAAAACTTGGGCCAGCCCATCGTGGTGGAAAACCGGGCGGGCGTGAACGGCATGCTGGGCGCCGACGCGGTGGCCAAGTCGCCGGCCGACGGTTACACCATTTTGGTGGGCACCAACAGCACCAACGCGGCGCTCAAAAGCCTGATGAAAAAGCTGCCTTATGACCAAGACACGGCGTTTGCGCCCATTGCCTACCTGGGCTCGGTGCCGCTGATCGTCGGCGTCAACAACGAGGTGCCCGTCAAAACGCTCAAAGAACTGGTGGCCATGGCCAAGGCCAAGCCTGGCCAAATGACTTTTGCCAGCGCCAGCACCTCGCAGCGCGTGTCCACCGAAATGCTCACCAGCATGGCCGACATCTCCATGACGCATGTGCCCTACAAAGGCGGTCCGGCGGCCATGACCGACCTCATAGGCGGCCAAGTGAATTTGTTCACCGCCGACTTTGCGGTGATGCTGCCGCAGGTCAAGGCCGGCAAGGTGCGCGGCCTGGCCGTGACCTCCACGCAGCGCTCCAAGGCCATCCCCGAGTTGCCCACGGTCAACGAGGCGCTGGGCTTGAAGGACTATGAGTTGATTGCCTACTTTGCCTTGTTCGCCCCCGCAGGCACGCCGCCCGAGGTGATCAACCGGCTCAACCGCGCGGCCAACGCAGCCGCGGCCGACAAAGACATCTTGGAGCGCTTTGCCGCCCTGGGCTTTGAAACCGCCCCCGCCTCGCCCGAGGCCCTGGCACAACGCAGCAAGCTGGAAACCGCCAAATGGGCCAAGGCCATCCGCGAGGCCAAGATAGAGGCTGAATAAGCAGCACTCAGCTTGCTAGCTCAAAAGAGGCGCTGCGGCGCCTCTTTTTTTGGCACCAAGCCAAACCACTTCTGGCCGACAGCCCAAGTCGCCGGCGGGCTCAACGCGCTGAGGTACGCCGCAGCTGGCGCCCCGCCAACCAAGCCAGTCCTGCCCCTGCCACGCAGCAAGCACCGGTCACCCAGGGTGTGATGTGCCAGCCGCCGCTGCGCGCCACCGCCCAGGCGACGATGGGCGGGCCAAAAAACTGACCCAGCGCCGACCACTGTTGGGCCCAGCCCACGGTGGTGGCCACTTGCCGCTCGCCCGGCGCCAGGCGCACGGCCAGCGAAAACAAGGTGCCGGGCACCAGCCCGCCCACGCTTGAAAAAAGCAGCACCCCGGCATAGCGCAACCAGGGCTGTCCCTCGGTCCAGCCCGCAAAAGCCAAGGCGCTGCCTAAGGCCATGCTGGCAAAACCCATCCACAGCAAATGCTCAGGCGCCCAGCCGCGCTCAAGCAAGCGGCCTGAGGCCAAGTTGCCCACCAAGTTGATGGCGGCGGCCCCCGCCGTGAGCACGCCCAGCAGCGCACCGCCCACACCCGCTTGGGCGTAAATGGAGGGCAAAAAACCCACCACGGCCAGCCACTGCGAGGAATACACCGAAAACATGAGCGCCACCAGCCAGGGGCCGGGATGGCTGAGCGTGCCTTGCAGGCGGGCCCATGCAGGGCTGCGCTGGCTGGCCGCAGGTGCAGGCGGATCGGCCGGCACCCAGCGGTACAAGGCCCATGCCGCCAGTGCTGCCACAGCGGCAAACAGCTCCCACCACAGAGGCCAGCCCCAGGTCGGAATGACCAAGGGACCCGCCAACAAGGCCACGGCCGTGCCCACCGGCATGTAAGTGCCCCACACCCCCAGCATGCCGGGCAGGCGCTCGGGCGCCACCAAGCGGCGGATCAAGGCGGGCGCGGACAGCACGGTGAGCAAAAAGCCCAGACCCTCCAGCGCGCGCAAGCCCAGCAGCATCCAGGCCGCGCTGGCCAGGCCGCCCAGCACGCTGG
>CANHKH010000133.1 GCA_947460165.1 Comamonadaceae bacterium | reverse complement strand
CTCAAGTTGGGCTTGACCGCGTAGCCCAAGGCCATGGCTGTCAGGTTGCTGGGGAAGCTGCGGGCCAGCACGTTGTACTGCTGCACCGACTGGATGTAGCGGTTGCGCGCCACCGCAATGCGGTTTTCAGTGCCTTCCAACTGCACACGCAAGTCTTGAAAACCTTGGTTGGCCTTGAGGTTGGGGTAGCTCTCACTGACCACCAGCAGGCGCGAGAGGGCCGAGCCCAAGCCCGCCTGGGCCTGCTGAAAGCGCTGCATCGCTTGCGGGTCGTTCAGCGTCTCAGGCGTGACGGTCATGGCCGTGGCACTGGCGCGTGCCTCAATCACGCGGGTCAGGGTTTGCTGCTCAAAATTGGCTTCTCCTTTGACCGTGGCCACCAAATTGGGCACCAGGTCGGCACGCCTTTGAAACTGGTTGAGCACCTCAGACCAGGCCGAACGAGTTTGCTCGTCCAGGCGCTGAAAATCGTTGTAGCCGCAACCTGCCAGCAGCAAGCTCAGCCATGCCGCCGCACCCCACACCATCACACGCTTGACCATGAATTTCTCCCAAGTCTGAGGCCCTGAAGCCAGCGATGATGCCATCAAACTAACATGGCGTATCTGGCGTTCATTCACACGCATGAGCTGCACCCCTTTCAAACCCATCACTAGCGCGATCCCATGTCCAAGATCAAGCCCGACATCAGCAGCGCCGGCAGCGCTGACGACGTGGAGGCCTCGTTCTACGAGGCTTTGCAACACGCCGACATCGACAAACTCATGGCCTGCTGGGCCGATGACGATGACATCGTGTGCGTGCACCCGGGCGGTGGCCGTTTGATAGGCGCGGCCGCCATCCGCATGAGCTTTGAGCTCTTGTTTGCCCGTGGCGGCGTGCGCGTGCAGCCCGAGCACATTCAGCGGGTGCAAACCATGGCCGCCAGTGTGCACAGCGTGGTCGAGCGCATAGACCTGCTCACCCCACAAGGGCCGGCGCAGGCCTTGGTCACGGCCACCAATGTCTACCACCGAGGTGTGCAGGGTTGGCGCATGGTGGCGCACCATGCCAGCCCGGGCACCCCGGCCGACGCCAGCGAGCGGCCCAGCTCGGGCACGGTCTTGCACTGACGTGGCCCAGCACCCCAAGCACACGCGCGCACGCCACGGCGGCATGGCCTACCAAGCGCCTTGGTGGCTGCCCGGGGGCAACATGCAAACCATTTGGGCGTCCTTGCGCTCACAGCGTCTGGATGCGGGTGACTTGCGTTGGCAGCGCGAACGCTGGCAGACACCGGATCAAGACTTTGTCGACGTGGATTGGTTGCAAACCGACCCGGCCATGCCCGCTCCCGCACAGCCCAGCTCGGCGCCCCTGCTGGTGCTCTTTCACGGCCTGGAGGGCTCGTCGGCCAGCCACTACGCGCAGGCCTTTGCCTGCCTGGCCAGGCAGCGCAACTGGCGTTTTGCGGTGCCGCATTTCAGAGGTTGCTCGGGCGAGATGAACCTCGCGCCCAGGGCCTACCATTCGGGCGACCACCAAGAGCTGGACTGGATACTTCAGCGCTTCAAGACCCAGCATGGCGGCCCGCTGCTGGTGGTGGGCATCTCGCTGGGCGGCAATGCGCTCATGCGATGGGCCGCCGAGCACGGCCAGCAGGCCCGCCGCACGGTGGCCGCCATCGCCTCGGTCTGCTCGCCCCTGGACCTGACGGCCGGTGGCCATGCCATGGGCCGAGGGTTCAACCGCTGGTCTTACACGCCCATGTTCCTCAAAACCATGGTGCCCAAGGCGATGGCCAAACTGGCGCAACACCCTGGCCTGTTCGACCGCCACGCCTTGCTGCGTGCGCGCAACCTTTGGGATTTTGACAACGTGTTCACCGCGCCGCTGCACGGCTTTGGCGACACCGACACCTACTGGCGCCAAGCCTCGGCCAAACCGCTGATGCAAGGCATCGCGCTGCCTGCCTTGGCCCTCAACGCCTTGAACGACCCCTTTGTGCCGGCCTGGAGCTTGCCCGGACCTGCCGATGTCAGCGCCTACGTCACTTTGTGGCAGCCCCCCCAAGGCGGCCATGTGGGCTTTCCGGCGCCAGCACGCCGCTGGCCCGCCACCCATGTGCTGGCCATGCCGGCGGCGGTGTCTGAATTTTTGGCGCAGCACCTGCACAAGCCGCGCAGTGCACCTGAGCCAACCATCTTGCTGCCAAGGGCGCGCTAAAGCACAAGGGCTTGTGCTGCCTCGCATGCAAGAGGCCACAATCGCACATGGACGATTGTTGGAGCCCTGCACACCCATGGATGACATAGTCAAAGCCGCCCTGGCCAAATGGCCCCATGTGCCCGACTGTTACGGCTGGCTGGGACTCGATGCCCGCGGCAACTGGTTCATGCGCGACGACGCCTGCCAGGCCGCAGGCCCCTTCACGGGGTCGGCCAGCACGGCGGCCAGCCGAGGCTCGCTGCTCAAGCACGACAAGCTGATCGAATTCATACACCGCAACTATGAAAGCGAGTCTGGCTGTTGGTTCTTCCAAAACGGCCCGCAGCGGGTTTATGTGGAGCTTGAAGCTGCGCCCTGGATCTGGCGCATAGGCCCGGAGTTTTCGGTCACCACCCACACCGGCCTGGCCGGTCGCGTGCAGCGCTGCATCATGGACGAGCACGGCCGGCTTTACCTGGACACCGAGCTGGGCTTGGGCCTGGTCCACACGCAAGACATGGTGCTGGCCGCAGACGCTGTGGAGCAAGGGCTGTGGGTGCCCTCCGAGGTGTCGGCCAGCGACTTGCCGCAGCGCTTTGGCTATGTGCGCAGCCCAGCCTGGCAGGCCAAGCAGGCCCGCTGAGGTGGCCTGAGGTCGAATCGACTCGCTCAAGGCGGACAATGACATTATGATGAAGCCCTTTTTGAAGCCTGGTTTTTATTGACAAGAGCGGGTTTTCTGTTTTTTGCGATCTTTGCTTCTGACATGACACGACCTGCTTATGCTTGAGACCTCCGACTCCACGCCACTGCAGTGGCCAGAGCGTGTAGGTCGCACCACAGCCCAGTGGCTTGGCCTGACGCTGGTGGCTTGCGTGGCCATGCTTGGCACGGCCCAGGCACAGGTCCAGCGCACCCCCAACGAGCCCGCCGCAGACTGCCGCATCGCCTTTGACATGGGCTCCTCAGGTGTGCGTGCCGCGGCCAGCGGCACGGGCGAAGGCGTGGTCATGCCCGCACGCGACCTTGATTTGCTCACCCCCTTGATGCAGGGCCAGCGCCTGGAGCCCTTGTTGCCCGCCGTCGAAAGCGCCCTGCGCGAATTGCCCCAGCAGGCCAGGCTGCCCGTGAGCTGTCGCCAAATGGGCGGCGGGTTTTCGGCTTGGCGCCTGGCCTGGCGGCTAGAAGGCGCGCAACTGAGCCAGCAGTTGGAGTCCATACGAGAGCACACCGGCGTGGCCGTGCTGGTGATCCCTGCCGCCGTCGAAGGGCGTTACGGCCACGACTCGGCCAAGCAGGCCTTGGGGCTGCGGCTGCAGACCAGCCATATTTTGGACATTGGCGGCGGCAGCATGCAAGTGGCTGGCCATGAGCGATCGTTTGGCATTGAACTGGGCCAAAAGTCCTGGGCCAACCAGCTGTGCCAGACCCTGGGCCGCGACGCCGGTGTGGCCTGTCAATTGCTGCCCTTGCGGGCGACTGAGCTGCAACAAGCCCGTGACCTGGCCTCGCAACAACTGCAAGCCTTGCCCGCTGAAGTGGGTCCGGGCACGCTGACGGCCATCAGCCGACCTGTCACCCGGGGAATTCGTTCGGCCTTGCGCAGCCTGGGTGTGGCACAGGGAGAGTCCATTTCGGCGCAAGAGCTGGGCATGGCCATTGACAAGCTCAGCCCCATGGCGCTCGCAGACGTGGTGCAACTGACCGGGCTGACTGCGAACTTTGCGCCTTATCTGGTGTCAGACATGCTGCTGGTCGAGGCCGTGATGCGGGCCATGAAGCTGTCCACCCTGGCCTTGGCCGAAACAGCCATCAACAATTTGCCTGCCCTGCTGCGCGATGAGCGGGCCTTTGCATGGTCACGGCACCACCCCTGCTATGTGCAGCGCTTGCGCGAGTTGGGCCCTGCGGCGTATTTCTCTGACCCTGCGGGCTGCGCCAAGCCCTGATGGCTGCACGGCTGCGGCCAGACCCCCGCTGTTATCTGCCGCACTGGTGCTGTTCTTGGGCGCACCGGATGAGGTAATCGGGATCAGCGAGCGTAAAAATACGTCACGATACGTGCCTCTAACCAGTGTGTTCGGTGGGCATAGGCCGCGCGTCCTCGCCGATGAGGTCGTCAAAGGCTTACAAAAAAATGAAAGTTTTTAACGGCCTCCATTGTTAAAAACACTCCATGATTGCAAAAATTCCTTCAGCTTGCGCGCCAGCTTGCCGGGACTGTCAACACAGCCTGCGACGGTTGCCCACAATGCCGGCTTATTTGGCCTTGATCAGGTGCGGGTCCAAAGGTTTGTCCAAACTCACAAAGGCCTGCTGAATCATGACGCTTGAGGCATCTTTGTGGAACTCAGGCCAGCAACTACAGACCGACGTGCTGCTGATCGACGATTCGGTGTCTGACCTGCGCGTGTTGATGGACATGATGAACCTCAAAGACCTGCGCGTGAGCGTGGCTCTCAGCGGCGAGCGCGGTTACCAGCAGGCCATCTTGCTCAAGCCCAGCTTGATCTTGATGGACGTGCACATGCCCGGCATGAACGGCATTGCCACCTGCAGGCAACTCAAGGCCCACCCGGCCGTGCGTTCCATCCCCGTGATTTTTTTGACCTCTGCCAACGACCTGGCCGAACGCCTGGCAGGCTTTGCCGCTGGTGCAGTGGACTACATTGGCAAGCCTTTTGACGTGCAGGAGGTGTTGGCCCGCGTGGGCGTTCACCTTCAGCGCAACTTGGCCGAACTCGAGCTTGTGGCGACGTCCACGGGTGACCAGCCCAGTGAGGCCAGCATGGATGTGCGGCTGGTGGTTCAAGCCCAGCAGGTGCTCAGCCAAGCATTGGCCCATCCGCCCAGCCTGGACCGGCTGGCCCGCATGGTGGGCACCAACCGGCGCCGCCTGAACGAGGCTTTTCAGGCCTTGTGCGGCCAGCCTGTTTTTGGCTGGTTGCGTGAAGAGCGCCTGCGCCAGGCCAACAGCCAGGTCAGCGGCACCCACACGCCTTTTTCAGTGCTCAGTGAAGCCTTGGGCTACTCCACACCGGCGAATTTTTCCAAAGCCTTTCGCCAGCGCTTTGGCTGCTCGCCCAGTGAAATGCGCGCCCAATTCCAAGGCGCAGTGGCGGCCGGGCAAGAGCCGGGTGAGAGCTTGAACGGCCACAGCGCCGACGCCATAGACACAGACCCTGACAGGCAATCCCTGCAGCCCCAGGGGGCCGCCCAGGCTTGGCACTGATGCGTCTGCTGTTGTGGCCGCGCTGGCCGCTGTATTTCTTGTGGTGCGTGCTGGCGCTGGCCGCCTTGCCGCTGCGGGCCCAGCAGGTTCAAGCCGTGCCCGACCTCTCCGATGCGCCCGACGCACTGACGGTGCAATGGTGTGCCACTGCGGCAGAAATCAACATTGACGAGTTGCTCGCGCAGGACTGCGACTGGCGGCCGCTGGACAAGACCAAGGTGATCCATGGCTGGGGCAGGCGGGCTTTTTGGTTGCGTCTGTCTTTGCACAACCCATTGCCCTACCCTGTGGAGCGCTGGTTGGAGTTGGGCCATCCCCAAATGTCGCAAATCAGCCTTTACGTCTTGCGCCCTGAATATTGGCAGGAGCGCCACATTGGCACCGGCACGCCCATGCGCGATCGCGGCATCATCGAAAGCACTTATGGCGTGCTGCCTATTGAAGTGGCGGCCAATGCCAGGCAAACGGCCTGGGTGCGACTGTCATCGAACACCATGATCAGCCTGTATACGGCGCTGTGGGAGCCCGACAATTTCCGCAAAGAGCACCAATGGCGACAGTTCTGGATCAGCTTAGGCATAGGCGGCATTGCCTTGGTCTTTGTGTTCTCGCTCATGATGCTGGTGCTGACGCGCCAGAAGGCGTATGGCTTTTTTGCCCTGGGCCAGGTGGGCTTGTTCTTAGGGGTCAGCAGCACCGCAGGGGTTTTCCAGCGCATGTTTTGGCTGGACAAGCTCCCCATGCCCGAGGAGATCAGGCACCTGGCTGGGCTCATCTTGCTGCTGGGCAACTACCATTTCATGCTGGCTTTTTTGCCCCAAATCCACCGCTACCCGGTGCTGCTGCTGCAAATGCGTCTAGCCATGTATGCCTCTATAGGGCTGATTCTGGCGAACTATTTTGACCTGATCGATTCGGAGTTTTTGCGCTATTTGTTCTCGGTCATGTGCGGCTTGTATGCCGTCTTGATCATAGGCCGGGCCTGGCGCGACGGCGACCGTGCAGCGGGCATCATCTTGCTGGCATTTGTCACTTTGTTTGCGATGGTTTTCAACCGCCTGCTTGTGCTCGCCAACATCATTCCCTATGTTCCCACCGTCTCTATCGCGCCCTTTTTGGCCATTTTTGTGTACTCGCCGCTTATCTTGCTGGGCCTGGTGGATCGCACGCGTCAGCTTCAAGAAGAGCTGACGCGGGTGCGCGCCGAGAGCGCGGCACAGCTGAGATTTTTGGCGCACATGAGCCACGAGCTGCGCAGCCCGCTGGACATCGTGTTGGGCAACACCCAGCTGCTGGCCCGCGAGGCGCGCAATGCCGCACAGGTGAGTGGTTTGAACAGCATTTTTGACAGCGGCCGGCAGCTGCTGCGCATCATTGACCACATCCTCGATTACGCCCGAGGCACCGCAGGCATGCTCAAGATAGAGCCCTCAGCGATGCGTTTGGACAGTTTTTTGCGCGGCGTGGAGCGCATGGCGCACCTGCTGGCGGTGCAGCGCAACAACCGCTTTGAGTTGGTGCACATCGGCCAAGCCCAGGCATTGCAAGCACTCACCGTGGAGGCCGACGCCGAACGCCTGCGCCAGGTGCTGGGCAACCTGTTGGGCAATGCGGCGCGGCACACCAGCGATGGGCTGATGACCTTGACCGTTGCGGCCAGGACCGAGTCCGCAGACAGATCGGTGTTGCAGCTTGAATTTACCGTCAGTGACACCGGCGAGGGCATTTCAGAGCAAGAGCAAGAGCGCATCTTTCGCCCTTTTGAGCGTGCCGCCAGCCAGGCCCATGACAACGGCAAGGGTGCCGGCTTGGGCTTGGCGATTGCGCGGCAGTTGGTGGAGCTCATGGGTGGCCAGCTCAATGTGCGCAGTGCCTTGGGGCAGGGGGCACAGTTTGTCTTCAATGTGCCCGTCAGACGTTTGGCCGATCAGTCGGTGTCATCCGAAGAGCGGCTGGAGGGCTTTGATGCCGTCGGCTACCTGGGGCCCAGGCGGGCGGTGCTGGTGGTGGACGATGACGCCGTGGGCCGCAACGTGCTGTGCCAGCTGCTCGAAGGCCTGGGCTTTGAGGTGAGCCAGGCCAGCAGCGGCAGGCAAGCAGCAGACTTGCTGGCCCAGCGCCCGGCCTTGGACTTGGTGCTGACCGATCAGTACATGCCAGACGGCGACGGCTGGTTGGTGTTGGAGCGGGTGGCCGAGTTCATGCCGCAGGTGCCCGTGGTATTGATATCGGCCGCCCCGCCCAGCCCGCCGCTGTACTGGAACAGCCAACTGCGCTTTGCCGCCCAGTTCCTGCGCCCCATCGAACATGCCCAATTGCTCACACGCATGGGCGATCTGCTGGACCTCCAGTGGAGCGTGCATGCGGTGGACCTGGAGAGACACAGGGGTGCGCAGGGGACCCGCGAAAGCCGTGCGGAATCGGTCAGTGGCATGGTCTTGCCCGATGCCCGTCATTTGCGTGAACTGGCCAAGCTGGTCGAGCTCGGCCAGATCACAGCCATCAAAGAGTGGGTGCACCGCCTGCAGACCGCGCAACCCGAATGCGCCCCCTTGGCCGCGCAAGTGCTGGAGGCGGTGCAGCGACTGGACTTGCATGGCCTGGCGGCCTTGCTTGGCGAGCTGCCACAGGCCGACTCCCCCCATGCTTGATGGTGGGTGGCGCCTGCCCAGCAAAGCGATGGTGGCAAGCTTTGTGTACCCAGGAATTTTCAATGTTTAACAAAGTGCGGCTGGGAATGCTGCAGGTGCCGCCAGGAATAGAGGGCGGGTCAGGGCCAACCCTAAAGT
>CANHKH010000132.1 GCA_947460165.1 Comamonadaceae bacterium | reverse complement strand
GGCGAGCAGCGCCAGCGCCGGACCTGGCGAGCCTGAAGACCCTGCAGCGCGCAAGGGTCCTGCATCGCTCAGCGCCGCGCTGGTTTGCATGGACACCATGGCGTCCCAACCATTGCCGTTGGGGCAGGGGGCGGCGGCGGCCACTGTGCCGCAGGGCTGCTCTGCATCGCTGGCCAAAAACACCTCTTGGCCCGCGGCGAGCGGACCGTCCGCATGGACCAAATAAGCCCGGCGCTTGAGCGTGCCCCTGAACTGGCTGCGGGCCACCACTTCCTGGCCCGGGTAGCAGCCCTTTTTGAAACTCACCCCACCCACAGACTCGTAATTGAGCATTTGCGGCACATAAGCCTCAAAAGTGGCTTGTCCCACCAAAGCAATGCCAGAGCGCACCGTCAGCCACTGCCACTGCTCAGGCGTCAACTCGGCACCTGACAGATGAGCCGCTGGACTGGGCGCGGTGACAGGCGCCAGCCACAACGCCAGCGGCACGCCTGCACCCGGGTAAAGAGACACCACATGCGCGCCGTCCTCCTCGCGGCAGCTCCAGGGTGCAGCAGTCCCATCGCCGCCCGCCAGACCCAGCAGCGTGAACTCATCGCTGGCGTCGCTGAGCTTGAGCTTGGCGCGCAGCACAAACATGGACAAGCGCTTGAGCAGGGCTGGCAACACGTCGCGCAGGCACACCAGCAGCAGCTCTTGCTCGCTGGGCTTGAGCACAATGAAGCTGGCCTGCATGCGCCCTTTGGCATTGCAATAAGCCGCCAGCCGGGCGCCGTGGGCGGGCAGCAAGGCCACGTCTTGGGTGAGCTGGCCTTGCAAAAAAGCCACGGCGTCGGCCCCGGCGGCGCGGATCACGCCCAGGTGCAGCAAGGGGCAGTGGCCCGCGTGCGCTGCGCTGTTGTGTGGAAAGCTGGCGGGAAAGAGGGCGTGCAGGGTGGGCGACATGCCTGAATTATGATCAAGAGCTTGTTTGGGGCTTGCAGGACTGCCCTTTTTACCCTGGGGTTTCACGGTGCGGCGATTCTTGGTTTGGTTCACAGCACTGGGGCTTGCCGCAGGTTTGGCGTTCATGGGGACTGCGCTGTGGTGGCTGCAATCGCCCATGGGCTTTCGACCGCCCCCCGGTGCGCAGGTACTGGACTTGGAGATTGAATTGGGCACCAGCCCTCGCCAAGTGGCCCAAGCCGTCGCGGCCAGTGGCGCCCAGGTGTGGCCCACCGCTTTGTTTGGCTGGTTTCGCGTGTCAGGGCAGGCCAGGCAGATCAAGGCCGGGAATTACGAAATCACGCCGAGCATGAGCCCCCGCCAACTGCTGAGCATGCTGGTGCGGGGTGAAGAATCACTCAAAAGCGTCACCCTGCCTGAGGGGCTGAACTTTTCGCAGGTGCTGGCCGCGCTGCGCCGGGCTGAGCAGCTCAAGCCCGACGCCCAGCAATTGAGCCCCAGCCAGATCATGAGCGCCCTAGGCCGACCTGGGGTGCACCCCGAGGGAAGGTTTTTCCCAGACACCTACACCTACGCCAAAGGCAGCAGCGACTTGGCCGTGCTCCAGCGCGCCGCCCGTGCCATGGACAAGCGCTTGGCCGAGGTCTGGACCCAGCGCCAAGACAAGCTGCCGCTGCGCTCGCCGGAGGACGCCCTGGTGCTGGCCAGCATCATTGAGAAGGAAACCGGCAAGCCCTCAGACCGTGCTCAGATTGGTGGCGTCTTTATCAACCGGCTTCGCACAGGCATGCTGCTGCAAACCGACCCGACCGTGATTTACGGTTTGGGCGAGGGCTTTGACGGCAACCTGCGCAAGCGCGATTTGCTGGCCGACACGCCCTACAACACCTACACCCGCCCTGGCCTGCCGCCCACGCCCATTGCCATGCCGGGCAAGGCTGCTCTTTTGGCCGCTGTGCAGCCGGCCCCCACCCGGGCGCTGTACTTTGTGGCCAAAGGCGATGGCAGCAGCCACTTCAGCGCCTCGCTGGACGAGCACAACCGCGCCGTCAACAAGTACATTCGTGGGAAATGAGCTTGGCTGCACCTGGCAACACCTACTTTGAAGGCAATGTGTGACGCACCCTGGACTGTTCATCAGCTTTGAAGGCATAGACGGCGCCGGCAAGTCCACCCACGTGGGTCGGCTGGCCGACAAGCTGACCCGGGCGGGCCGCACGGTCACGCTGACCCGTGAGCCTGGCGGCACACCCTTGGCCGAGCAATTGCGCGCGCTGGTGCTCAACGCCCCCATGGACCCGCTGACCGAGGCGCTGCTGATTTTTGCGGCTAGGCGCGATCACCTGCTGCAAGTCATTGGCCCGGCCCTTGAGCGTGGTGAGGTGGTGCTGTGCGACCGATTCACCGATGCCACCTTTGCTTACCAAGGCGCAGGCCGGGGTTTTGACGTGGCCGTGCTGGCCCAGCTGGAGCGCTGGGTGCAGCATTTGGGCGCTTCTTTGATTCAGCCCACACTCACGGTGTGGTTTGACCTGCCCCCGGCCGTGGCCGCCCAGCGCCTGGCTGGGGCCCGCGTGCCCGACAAGTTCGAAGCCCAGCCGCAGGCCTTTTTTGAGCGGGTGGCCGCCGGCTACGCCCAGCGCCTGCAAGGCGAGCCAGCCCGCTTTGCCCGCATTGATGCCAACCAGCCGCCCGAGGCCGTGTGGCAGCAAGTGCATGCCGTGTTTGCGGGCAAAGGGTGGCTATGAGCCTTCAGTCTTCTCCTCAGGCGCCCTGGCAACTGGCGCAGCTGCAAGCCCTGCGCGCCCAGCGCGGCCATGCGTTCTTGCTCAGCGGCCCGTCTGGCCTCGGCCAGTACGAGCTGGCCCTGGCCTTGGCCAGCTCATGGTTGTGCGAGCGTCCCACCGAGCAGGGCGCTTGCGGTGAATGCAAAAGCTGCCACAGCCTGGCCGTGCGCACCCACCCCGACGTGTGTGTGCTCATGCCCGAAGCGCTGAGCATGGCCCTGGGCTGGCCGCTGGACGAGAAAGTGCAAGACGAGCTCGACAGCAAAAAACGCAAGCCCAGCAAAGACATCAAGGTCGATGCGGCCCGCGAGGCCGTGCAGTTCACCCAAACCACACGCTCAGGCGGCCACACCAAGGTGGTGCTGGTTTACCCCGCCGAGCGCATGAACGTGGTGACCGCCAACACCTTGCTCAAAACCCTGGAAGAGCCGCCAGGCGAGGTGAAGTTTGTGCTGGCCACCGAGTCCGCCGAGCAACTGCTGCCCACCATTCGCAGCCGCTGCCAAAGCCACACCATGGTGTGGCCCGCGTTTGACCAAGCGCTGGCCTGGCTGCAAGCGGTGTGCGCCAGCCAAGGCTTGGGCGGCAAGGGCGTGCAGGCTGACGACTTGCGTGTGCTGCTGGCGGCTGCCGGTGGTCGCCCGTCGGACGTGCTGGCGCAATTGCAGCTTCAAGGCGCCAAAGAGGCCGCCGAGCGTTGGCGGGCCCTTCCCAAAGCCGTGGCGGCGGGCCATGTGGCGGTGTTGGCCGACTTCAGCTTGCCGCAGGCCGTGGACGCCTTGCAAAAGCTCTGCCACGATCTGTGGGCCGTGAAGGTGGGCGCAGCCCCCCGGTTTTTTGCGGCGGACACACTTCCGGTGTTCACGGTGGCGGGCAAGGACGCCGGGCGTGGTCCTTCGCTTTTTGCCCTGGGCCAATGGACCAAAGAGCTGGGCGCCAGTGCCCGCACCGACGAGCACCCCTTCAACCCCGGCCTCATGCTCGAAGCCTTGGTCAGCCGTGCCCAGTTGGCCATGCGGGGCAAAACTGCCTGAAAACGATGTTTGTTGATTCGCACTGCCACCTGACTTTTCCTGGACTCGCTGAAAAGCTGCCTGACATCCGCCAAGCCATGCACGAGGCACAGGTCGACCGGGCCTTGTGCATATGCACCACGCTGGAAGAGTTTGCCCAGGTCCATGCCTTGGCGTTGGCCCACGACAATTTTTGGTGCAGCGTGGGCGTGCACCCCGACAACGAGGGCGTGACCGAGCCCACCTTGGAGGACCTGCTGACCCGGGCGGCCTTGCCCCGTGTGGTGGCCATTGGTGAAACCGGCCTGGATTACTACCGCCTGGGTGAACGCACGGTGGCCGACATGGCGTGGCAGCGTGAGCGCTTTCGCACCCACATTCGGGCCGCACGCCAGACGGGCAAGCCGCTGGTCATTCACACCCGCAGCGCTTCTGTGGACACCTTGGCCATTCTCAAAGAAGAGGGGCAGGGCGGCTCGTTACCCCCTGCCACCGGGGTGTTTCACTGCTTCACCGAAACCCGCGAGGTGGCCGAGGCCGCTTTGGACTTGGGCTTTTACATCTCGTTTTCAGGGATATTGACCTTCAAAACGGCGGCCGATTTGCGCGACATTGCAGCTTGGGTGCCCATGGACCGCATGCTGATAGAAACCGACAGCCCTTATTTGGCCCCCGTGCCCTACCGAGGCAAGACCAACAACCCCTCTTACGTGCCTTGGGTGGCCAAACAGATCGCTCAATTGCGCGGACTGGAAGTCCAAGAGGTGGCGCAGCAGACCAGCAGCAATTTTGAGGCTTTGTTTTCGCAGGCCCACAATGAATAAGTCCTCTCTTTTCTACTTTTACAACATCGCCTATCTTGTTGTTTTAAAATGATTTATTGCCTTTCTTCATCCATCACTTGAAGTTCAATTTGGCCATGAATAATTTAATGTTTTACGTCAATAAATGCAGGCAGAGACTTGTTTTAATTGCATTTTTATCAATTTTTTCTGTCAGCTCAGTAATTGCGGGCGTGTACGACCATTTTTTTTCCGCCGTCAAGCGTGACGATGCGCCTGCGGTGCACAAATTGCTGACCCTGGGCTTTGACGCCAACACCCTGGACCCCCAAAAACGCACGGGTTTGATGCTTGCCGTGATGGAGAAATCTCAAAAAGTCGCCACTTTTCTGATTTCCACCTTGAACATAGACCTCGAAGCCATGAACAGCGCGGGCGAAAACGCGCTCATGCTGGCTTCGCTGAGCGGTCAAGAAACGATTGTTCAGCAGCTCATTGACCGGGGGGCCGATATCAACAAACCCGGTTGGACGGCATTGCACTATGCCGCCAGCGGCGGCCATGACGCCATTGTTCGACGCTTGCTGGCCCACCATGCGTATGTGGACTCCGAGTCTCCCAATGGCAGCACGCCACTGATGCTGGCCGCCCGTTACGGCAGCACAGCTTCGGTCAAGCTGCTGCTGCAAGAAGGCGCCCAAGCAGGTCAAAAAAACCAGCAAGGCCTGAATGCCTTGGATTTCGCCAAATTGGGCGAACGCCCAGATGCCATCGCTTTGCTCACTGCGGCGCTCAATCCAAGCAAAGCCATGCCGCTGCGCTGAGCCCAAGCCTGGGCAGGTGGCAAAAACCCGTTCAACCAAGTTCCTACGATGTATATTATGTTAAGTCGCAGAAAAAGGTTGGACTGGATGGCGATGAAGCAGGCTTGATCCATGAACGCCTGCAGACGCGTCACAAAAATGCCCCCTGGCCTTTCAGCGCTCATCCCCCGCTGACCCCGGTTTCCAGCAAATGGAGCAGGCTGTACTTTTCCCTGTCAATCTCGCTGCGGGTGCGCACCCCCAAACGGCGCAGCACAGGCACAGGCGGGCACCAGCCTTGGGTGGCATGCTGCATCAGAAACAAGAACACAAGCCCAGGCAGCATCAACCATTTGGGGTCTTGTTGGCGCGCCAGAAACAAGCCCATCAGGCCTAAAGCGCCCGCTTGAAGCTCGAGCACACGCTCCACATCCCATTCCTGGTCCAAGCCCCGAATGCGTTCAACAATGAGTTGCTCGCTCAAGGCCGCATAGCGTGTGATGCTGCGGTCGGTCTGCAGGTCTATGGCGCGGTTGATCTGGCTGGCCGTGAATCTTCTCACCCGGTCTGGGTCTTTGGCATCGGGTCGAGGGCGCGCATGGCTCTGCACTCTTGCGAACTCATGGCCGAGGTGTGATGGCGGGGCGACAGAACTCATGGCGAACACTCCTGGACAAGTGCCACATGCTGCGCTCATCCCGCCCCATCCTGCGTAGGACAGAGGGGCCTGCCAAGCTAAGACTGTCCTGCAAATGCGCCATCTCACAAGTTCAGTCGCAACATCAAAACGCAGTCCTGCCCCAAGGCCCTGAGCTCAAAGCCCAGGTGCTGGGCCAGGGCTTTGAGGCGCTGGTTGTCATCCAGGCACTCGCCCACCAGCTCTGCCGTGCCACTCGAGCGCAAATACCGAATGAGCTTATCAAGCAGCAAGCGGCCCAGTCCCCTGCCCTGGTGGCCGCCGGCCACCTGGATGGCAAATTCGGCGCGCAGCTTGTCGGGGTCGCACAGGCCGCGCACCTCGCCCAGCATGGGGGCGTCGGCGTCCTCAGACGCCAGGGCGATGAAGGCCATTTCCCGGTCGTAGTCAATTTGGCTGTAGCGCGCAAGCTCTGAATGAGGCACCTCGCGCCTAGCGCTGAAAAACCGCAAGCGCATGTCGGCAGGACTGGCCTTGGCGTAAAACTGGGCCAAGCGCTCGCCGTCTTCGGGTCGGATGGGGCGCAGCCAAACCTCTCCTCCCGCAAAAGGCAAGCGCTCTTCCAACTCGTTGGGGTAAGGCCGTATGGCCAGTACGGCGGGGGCTTGGCCCTCAGGCCGCACACGGGCGCGTGCGTCCAGCGCGAGCACGCCGCGCTCGTCGACTAACAAGGGATTGATGTCGAGCTCCACCACGTCGGGCAGGTCGGCCGCCAGCTGGGCCAACTTGAGCAGGGTCAGCTTGAGCGCGTCCAGATCGGCCGCGGGCCTGCCTCTGTGGCCGACCAGCAAAGGCATCAAGCCGCTGCGCTCTATGAAATCCTGAACCAGTTGCGCATTGAGCGGCGGCAAGGCCACGGCATGGTGGGTGCGCAATTCCACGTTCACCCCACCCTCCCCCAGCAACAACACGGGGCCAAACACGGGGTCGGTGCTCAGGCCCGCAATGAGCTCGTGGGCGGCGGGCCGGGTCACCATGGCTTGCACCGTGTAGCTGCCAAAACTGGCTTTGGGCAGCAGGTCTTTGAGTTGCTGGGCCATGCCTTGGGCCGCAGCGCTCAACTCTGTGGGGCTTTTGAGGTTCAGCGCGACACCGCCCACGTCCGTTTTATGCACCACCTGGGGCGAAATGATTTTGAGCGCCACCGGGTAGCCCATGCGCTCGGCCGCCTGCAGCGCTTGGGCCACATTGGCCGTGCGCTCGGTCGCCACCGTGGGAATGCCGTAGGCGGCCAACAAGCTTTGTGTGGCGGCATCGCCCAGCCACGCCCTGCCCTCTTGCCTGGCCTGCGCAAACAGCTGAGCGATGGCCAGGCGGTCGGGTGTGATGTTGGCCTGGCGGGCAGGCACCCACTGGCGCAGGGCCGCTTGATGGGCCTGGTAGTTGACCATTTGCATCCAGGCGCCCACCGCCTGCTCAGGCGTGGCGTAGCTGGGCAAGCCCGCCAGGCGGGTGGCTTGGCGCGCACCAGCCACTGCCGCGCCACCCAGCCAGCTCAGCAGCACCGGTTTGGCGCTGGCCCGCATCAGGGGCAGGCAGGCTGCGGCAATGTCGTCGGCGGACACCATGGCCGTGGGCGCGTGAAGAAAGACCACCGCGTCCACCTCGGGGGCGGCCAGCACCACGGCCAAGGCCGCTTGGTAGCGGGCCGTGGGCGCGTCGCCCACGATGTCCACCGGGTTGGAGTGCGACCAGGTGGCGGGCAGGCAAGCGTTCAGGGCGGCCAGTGTTTGAGGCGCCAGCGTGGCCAGGTGCCCGCCGCCCAGCGACAAGGCATCGGCGGCCAGCACGCCGGCCCCGCCGCCGTTGGTCAAAATCAGCAGCTGCCCGGCCTTGCCATCTGCAGCGTGACGCCAACTGCCCGCCAGGTGAGACAGGGTTTCGGCCGCATCAAACAAGGCCTCCAGCGTGTCCACCCGCAAGAGCCCGGCGCGCTGCACGGCCGCGTCAAACACTTTGTCTGAGCCGGCCAAGGCGCCCGTGTGCGAGGCGGCAGCTTTGGCGCCCTCCGGCGCGCGCCCGGCTTTGACCAAAATCACCGGCTTGTTGCGCGCTGCAGCCCTGGCCGCCGACATGAACTTGCGGGCGTGCTTGACCGATTCGATGTAGAGCAAGATCGCGCGTGTGCCCGGGTCCGAGCCCAGGTAGTCCAGCATGTCGCCAAAGTCAATGTCGGCGCTGTCGCCCAGCGAGACAAAGTGCGAAAAACCAATGCCCCGCTCGCTGGCCCAGTCCAGCATGGC
>CANHKH010000131.1 GCA_947460165.1 Comamonadaceae bacterium | reverse complement strand
TGCCTCGGGCGTGGAGGACAGCGAGTATGTGGACGTCACGCCCACGGCAGGCGCCTGGAAGGGTGTGGACATCCCCTTGAGCTCGTTCAGCAAGATCGATCCCACCCAGATCTTTCAAGTCAAGCTCGATACGGCCTTGAGCGGCGTGCCCAAAGCGATGTACTTCGACAACATCTACTTTGGCAAAGCCGATGCGCCCGCCGTGCCCACCGCGCCGACCTCAGCGCCGACGGAACCCACGGTCCCCGCTGGCAAGGTGGCCTCGCTCTACAGCGACAAATACACCAACACCACCGTCGACACCTGGTCGGCCGGATGGGACAAAGCCGACGTGGCCGATGTCAGCATCGCCGGTAATGCGCTCAAGCAGTACTCCAACTTGGAATACGCTGGCATTGAATTTACCTCCAAACCCATTGATGCCAGCACCATGACGCATCTGCACCTGGATGTCTGGAAGAAAAGTGCAGACAGCATCTTCAAAGTCAAGTTGGTGGATTTTGGCGCCGATGGAAAGTACGGCGGTGGCAATGATGTGGAACACGAGTTGGTCTACAACTCGGCTGGAAAGCCATCACTGGCTGGCAATCAGTGGGTCAGCCTGGACATTCCATTGAGTGACATGACCGGACTCGGCACCAAAGCGCATTTGGCTCAAATGGTGGTCTCAGGCAGCGGGACCGGTGACACAGTCTGGTTGGACAATGTCTATCTGTACAACAACTCGGTGATCTGAGCTTCAAAGCGCACCCAATCAAAGGGGCTCCTTCTGGAGCCCCTTCGTCTTGATGCAGGACCATGGCGGGCCTGCGTGTCGCCCCTCAAACAGCCAGACCATCCGCCCCAAAAACCATCAACTCAGCGTTCGAATAAGCGATGTTGACGACCTCGCCGACCTTCAGCGGGCTGTGCGGCTGGTTGATTTTGAGCCTGAAGAGTTCTTCCACGCCGCTCAGGCGCAGGTAGGCCAGCACAGAGTCGCCCAGGTACTCCATGAATTCAATGGTGCCTACAAAGCCTGTGTCTTGCACACTGAGTGTGCAGTGCTCGGGCCGCAGTCCCAGCAACGCGCCTTGGGCCAGTCGATGGGGGTCGGCCTTGAACAGAGAGGGTGGCAGCACCAAGTCCGGGCTGATGCGCATGGCTTGTTTGGCCGCATCCCAGGTGTAGCCCAGCATATTGATTTTGGGCGAGCCCAAAAACTCTGCCACAAAGCGGTTGGCCGGCTGTTGGTAGAGCTCTACGGGCGTGCCCACCTGTTCTATGTGGCCTTGGTTGAACACGGCAATGCGCTCGCCCAGGGTCATGGCCTCGGTTTGGTCGTGGGTGACGTAGACCATGGTGGTCTTGAGCTGCTGGTGCAGCTTGGCCAGTTCAATGCGAAGTTGCACGCGCAAGGCCGCATCCAGGTTGGACAAGGGTTCGTCAAACAAAAACACCTTGGGCCTGCGCACGATGGCTCGGCCTATGGCCACGCGCTGGCGCTGGCCACCCGAGAGCGCTTTGGGGTAGCGCTCGAGCAGGTGGGTGATCTGCAGGGTCTGGGCGACCTCTTGCACCTGCAAGGCCACAGCCGGCTTGGCCATGCCCGACATGCGCAAGCCAAAACCCATGTTTTGCGCCACCGTCATGTGCGGGTAGAGCGCGTAGTTTTGAAACACCATGGCCGCACCGCGCTCAGACGGACCCAGCTCATTGACCCTCACACCGTCAATCAACAAGTCGCCAGCCGTGATGGGCTCCAAGCCGGCCACCATGCGCAGCATGGTGGATTTACCGCAGCCGGAGGGGCCGACAAAGACCATGAACTCGCCGTCGGCGACCTCCAGGTTGATGCCCTTGATGACGGGCGTGTCCTTGTAGCTCTTGGCAATGTGCGAAAAGGTGATGGAGGCCACGGGCTTAACCTTTGAGCAGGGATTGGTACCACAGCGCGCTTTGTTTGAGCGTGCGGCGCAAGCTGGCGTAGTCCACATGCACAATGCCAAAGCGCTTTTCGTAGCCGCTGGCCCATTCAAAGTTGTCCATCAAGCTCCAAACAAAATAGCCGCGCACATCCACGCCTTGCGCCATGGCGGCGTGGGTGGCTTGAATGTGGTCGTGCAGGTAGGCCAGGCGGTCCTGGTCATCCACCTGGCCGTTGACCACGGGGTCTTTGAAGGCGCCGCCGTTTTCGGTGATGTAGATGGCGGGCAGCGTGTAGTCGGCATGCAGCCGGGTCAGCAACTCGGTCAGGCCAGGGGGGTAAATCTCCCAGCCCATCTCGGTCAGGGGGTTGCCTGTGCTGGCCACGTCCCAGGTTTGGCTGGCGCAGGAAAAATTGCGCGTGTAGTAGTTCACGCCAATGAAGTCCAGAGGCTGCGCGATCAGGGCCATGTCGCCGGCGTGCACCTCGGGGGCGTCGTCGCCCAACCACTCGATCACATCGGCCGGATAAGCGCCTTTGAGCAAGGGGTCCATGTACCAGCGCACCACAATGCCGTCGTCCAGTGTGGCCTTGGCCACGTCCTCGGGCGCTTGGCTGGCCGGGTAAATCGGCGACTGGTTCAGCACCATGCCCAAGGGCTTTTGAAAGCCCATGGCCCGTATGGCTTGCAAGGCCATGCCGTGCGACAGCAACAAGTGGTGACCGACCTGGTAGGCGATTTTGCGGTCTTTCAGGCCCGGGGCAAAAATGCCTGTTTCATGGCCCAAGATGGACACCACCCAGGGCTCGTTGTGGGTGCACACGGTGGCGACCCGGTCGCCCAAGCGGCGAACCACCTCGCAGGCGTAGTTGCAAAAATGCTGGCAAATGTCTCGGTTGTTCCAGCCGCCTTGGTCTTGCAGCGCTTGCGGCAAATCCCAGTGGTAGAGCGTCAAAAAGGCCTCAATGCCGCGCTCGCGCAGGCCGTCGACCAGGCGCTCGTAAAAGTCGAATCCCGCTTCGTTCCAGGCGCCCTGGCCCAGAGGCTGCACCCTGGGCCATGAAATGGAAAACCGATAGGCCTTGACCCCCAGGGAGGCAATCAGGTCCAAGTCTTCGTCCAGGCGGTTGTAGTGGTCACAGGCCACCAAGCCGTTGCTCTGGTCGGCAATGTGGGAGGGGGTCTCGCAAAAGGTGTCCCAAATGGAAGGGCCGCGCCCGTCTTGCTGGCCTGCGCCCTCGATTTGAAAAGAGGAGGTGGCCACGCCCCAAGTGAAGGTGGCGGGGAAATCTGATTTTTTGATCATCAGGGATTGAATATCGGAAGAGACCTTACCCACGAACAGCTCCTGCAGTCAGGCCTTCAATCAGGCGTTTGGATGAAAAAACAAAAAGAATCAGCAGCGGAATCACCGCAATGGCAGAGCCTGCCATCAGCGCGCCCCATTGCGTATCCACCGGGCTTTGCACGCTGCGCAGCGCCAGGGGGAAGGTGTACATCTCCACCGTTCGCATGACCACCAACGGGCCAATGAAGTTGTTCCACGAGCCGATGAAGGCAATCAGCCCCAAGGTGCCAAAGGCCGGTCCGAGCAAGGGCGCGACCACGCGGGTGTAGATGCGCAACTCGCTGCAGTTGTCCATGCGGGCCGCTTCAATCAGCTCTTTGGGAATGGCCGACTCTATGTATTGGCGCATCATGAAAATACCCATGGCCGGAGCGGCGCCCGGCAGGTACAGCGCGCGCGGCTGGTCTATCCAGCCCAGCGCATCCATGATCAAAAACGACGGGATCATGCCCAAGAATGAGGGCACCAGCATGGTGCCCATGACCAGAGTGAACAGCGTCTTTTTGAACCTGAATTCATACAGCGCAAAGGCGCAGCCTGCCATGGAGCAAAACAGCAGCGTCAGCGCTGTGCTGAGCAAGCCCACGTAGAGCGACCAACCCAGGTTGAGCCAAAACGGAATCTTGTCCATCAGCAGCCGCAAATTGGCCAGAAACTGGTCACCAAACCACAAAGGTGGCGGCATGCTGATGATCTCGGTGCGCGCATGGGTGGCGAACACAAACATCAGGTAAAAAGGCCCGAGCATCACCAGTGCGCCCAGCAGCAAGAAAAACCAGCCTGCAGCGCCCAAAGTCGGTGCGTTATCTTTCATGGTGGTCGACATGGCTTAGCCCTGCTTGCTCTTGAACAGCCAATTGGTCGCCAAGGTCAGCACCATGATGACCACAAACAGCAGCCAGGATATGGCGCTGGCCAGACCAAAGTCATTGAATTCAAAGGCGGTGCGGTACATGTACATGGCCGTGGTCATGGCGGCATATTCAGCGCCGCCCTTGCCGCCCGTCAAAATGAAGGGCTCTTCAAACAGCTGCAAGCCGCCTATGAGGGTCAGCGTCACGCCAAAGAACATCATGGGCTTGAGCTGTGGCAGTGTGATGAAAAAAAACTGCTGCCACTGGCGCGCACCGTCCATGCGCGCGGCCTCATAGAGCTCGCGCGGGATGCTTTGCATGGCGGCCACGTACAAGATCACGTTAAAGCCGACGTAGCGCCAGAAGACCACAAAGGCAATCACCGGCTTGATGGTCTCGGGGCTGCCCATCCAGTCGATGTGGGTCGCGGGCAAGACGCCTTGCAACAGCGGCCAGCGGGCCAGCCCATCGAGCGCGGCGTTGATGATGCCGTAGTCGGTGGACAGCATGCTGCTGAACATCATGGCAATGGCCACGGTGGAGGTGATGTAGGGCAAAAAGTAAGCGCCCATGGCCGCATTGCGCCAGCGGCCCAGTCGCTCATTGATCAAAAAGGCCAGGGGAATGGCCACCAGGTGCTGCGGCAAGCCAGAGGCCAGGGCCAGCCACAAGGTGTTGCCCAGCGAGGTCCACACCAAAGGCTCTTCCAGCGCAAAGAGCAGGTTGTCCAGGCCCACAAATTTCATGGTCCCCAGGCCTTGCACGGGGTCCCACATGTGGAACATCAGGAAAAAGGAAAAGCCAATGGGAAACAGGCCAAACACCAAAAACAGCGCGATGAAGGGGCTGATCAATACATACGGCGCCATCGCCTGACCGACCCAGGGCTTCATGAGCGGCTGGCCCGGCGCTGCACGGCCTTGTGCGCGTCTTTCAAGGCCTGGTCCACAGACTTGCCTTTGGTCAGCACCAGGTCGAGTTCGGCATTGACGATTTCTTCGGCCAGCGCATCGTTCTTGAAGACCCGGGTCGGGCTGATCTGCACCGCGCTTTGGCGCCAACTGATGCGCGCTTTTTGACCGCCCAAAAAGGCCACGGGTTGGTCAAAGAAGGCGCCGTTTTGTGCTTCCAGCAGCGCCGGAAAAGCATTGAATTTTTCAAACGCCATCTCCTGCTGCTTGCGGTTGAGCGTGAGGTGCCGGATCAAGTCCCAGGCCAGCTCTTTGTGCTGGGCCTTGTTGGGAATGGCGTAGAAGGTGCCGCCCCAGGAGGTGTTCACGCGCTCTGGCAGAGCCGCGCTGCGCCACAAACCCGAGGTGTTGGGCGCCAGCCAGTTTTGCAAATGCCCGCCCAGCCAGGCACCCATCATCTGCACGCCCACTTGCCCGCGCTTGAGCGACTCGCCCCACTCGTTGGACCAGGCGTTGACCTTGGCATCCAGGCCCCCGTCGCGCACGCGCCGCGCCAGCTCAAAGCCCTTGCGAAAACGCTCGGCCGAATCGATCACCGACTTGCCTTGATCGTCAAAATAAATCCCTTGCCCGGCCGGGATGCCGGCGCGAATGACGATGTCCTTGATGTCACGCGCATGGGCCACCAGCAAAGCGCCCGTGCTTTTTTTGAGTTTTTGACCGCTGACGATGAAGCTGTCCCAAGACCCGGTGAGCTCGGCCTCGGTGACTTGCGCCTTGCTCATCAAATCTTGTCGGTAAAACATCGCGCCCGGTCCAATGTCAGTGGGCATGGCCGACAAGCCAGCACCGCCCGAGCGGCCCTGGGCCAGGGCAAAAGGCGTCAACTTGGCAGCGCTTTGCCCGGCCAGGTAGGGCGGGCGGTCCAGGTCTTGCAGACCGCCACCCAGTGCAAAGCGGCCCAAATAGCCGTATTCGATGGCCATCACATCGGGCAGACCCGAGGAGGTGGCCAAGGCGGTGGTCATGGCGGTGTGGTGATCGGCATACTCGCGGCCTATGACTTTGACCTCCACGTTGGGGTGGTTTTTCTTCCACTCGACCAGCGCAGCCTTGACGATGTCATCGACCGCCGGGTAAGCCGCCACGGTCAAAGTAAGCTTCTGAGCCAGTGCGTGCACGGGCAGCAGCAGGGCCAAGAAAAGCATGCAAAGATATTTCATGGAAAACCAATCTTGAAAGCGCTTTCATTTTAGGTCTGAGCCCTTCTACAAAGGCTGGGGTATTCCCTGATTTGCTTCAAGACGGCCGCACCGGCGTCATTTGTCCAGGTGCAGCTCCAAGGCGGGCACGCCACGCTGTGGCGCATCTCCCATCACTTTGGCGAGTGTGCTTTGGCACGATTGCAAAATGCCTCGGTGGTCCAGGGCCAGCACGGGCGGCTGCCACTGGGGCTGCGGGCCTGCAAGCGCGACCCTGGGCTCGTTCAGCAGCTGCCGGCACACGCCGTACAGCTCGTCAAGCGTGAGTGCGGCAGCGGCTGAGCCGGCTCGGCTGCCCACTTGGCTGCCTTGCTCGAGCCAGCTGTCCTGCACTGTTTTGGCCCCGCTTGCCTGAGGCACCTCAAGCGTGAAAGCCTCAAAGCGGCGCTCCACCACACGGTGTTGGGCAACGCGCACCGTGGTCACATGGCCAAAGCCCACCCGCGATTGCCAGCGGACCACGTAATGGTAGTCACCCTGGCTGTGCTCGCGCCATTGGCGCCAAACCCGCTCGCTCTCGTCCAGGCGTGCCAGTTCGCTGGAGGACGCCAAGGGCACTGCCTGTGGCGCCGTGGCCGCTGGCAGCGTTGGCGCCAGGGTGCAGCCCCACAGGAGGGCGAGCAGCCCCTGCAAGAAAAGCAAGCCGCACCAGCGCGCTTGCCAAGTCCTGGCACAGCCCATCACCTCAGCGCCAGAGTCTGTCAAAGCGACATCAGCGAGAGAGTTGGCCCGTGCATCAGTTGACGATGGCCTGCGCCACCAAATTTTTCATCAGTCGCCGGTAACTCGCCCGCAAGGGGCTGGGCGATTGCGTCATGTACACCGCGCACAGTTTTTCTTTGGGTTCGGCCCAAAAGAAAGTGCCCGCAAAGCCTGCCCACATGAACTCGCCCGCCGATCCGTGCACGGGTGCAATGCCATCTTGCGCGCGCACCAAAAAGCCCAGTCCGAAGGTGTAGCCGTTCACGCCCAGCAGCAGCTGACCTGGGTTGGTGCTGGTGTTGATGTTGGCTCCCAGGTGGTCTGCCGTCATCAGGCGAACGGTAGACGGCGACAAAATGCGCGCGCCGTCGATTGAGCCGCCGTTGAGCATGGCCTGGCAGTAGCGCAGGTAGTCGCCCGCCGTGCCCACGCCGCCCGCGCCACCGGAATCGTTGCCTGGCGGTTTGGAAACATCAATCAAGACGTTGGCTGCGCCCGTGAGCGGGTCTTTGGCAAAGGCTTCAGCCAAGCGGCTGGCGTGGGCCGCAGGCACATGAAATCCGGTGTCTTTCATTTTCAAGGGGGCAAACATGCGCTCGGTCAAAAAGTCACCCAAGCGCTTGCCACTGACGGCTTCCACCACACGGCCTTGGATGTCTACGGAGAGTGAGTATTCCCAAGTGGTGCCAGGCTGCTGGGCCAGCGGGGCTTTGCCCACGGTGTCTGACATCTCGCTGGGGCTCATGCCGCGCGCGTCAAAAGGGATGGTGGGCAAAAACACCTTGGATTGGGTGTATGCCTCTTTGACCGGGGCGTTGGCCGTGAGCTCGCCATAGGCCAGGCCTGAGGTGTGGCGCAACAGGTCTTGCAAAGTGGGCTCTTGGTGGGCGGCCACCATTTTGTAGCTCACCACGCCCGAGACGGGGTGGGTGGATGCCACGCTGACCTGCGGGTTTTTGAAGGCCGGAAGAAACTTGGAGACGGGGTCGGTCAGCTGCACTTTGCCGTCTTCCACCAGCATCATGAGCGCGGTGGACACCAGCGGCTTGGTCATGGAATAGATTCTGAAAATGGAATCTTCTTTCATGTCGCTGCCGTCAGCCCGCCCGGTTTTGCCAAAGGCTTCGGAGTACACCAGCTTGCCATGGCGCGCGACCATGACCACCGCGCCCGGCAAGCGGTTATTGGCGACCTCTTGCTTCATGGTTGAAGAAATCACAGCCAGGCGCTCTGTGGACATGCCTTGCGATTCGGGCGTGGCTTTGGGCAAGGGCTGCGCCCAGGCGCTTGGCAAGGCCAGCAGGGCTGCGCTGGCGACCAGCGCGTTCAGGGCAAAGGGTGGGCGAGACTGAAAAAG
>CANHKH010000130.1 GCA_947460165.1 Comamonadaceae bacterium | reverse complement strand
GCCAGCACCAGGGCAGCCGCTGAGCGCCAGGACTTGGCACGCAATGGACCTGTCACGGCCGCCAGCCGTGCAGACCCCTCAAAGCGCCGCTTCATCGACCACGCGGTTGCGCAAAATGCCAATGCCGCTGACCTCGATCTCCAGCTCGTCGCCGGGCTTCATGAAGATTTGAGGATCGCGCCTGTGGCCCACGCCGCCAGGGGTGCCTGTGGCGATCACGTCGCCCGGCAGCAAGGTGCAGATGTCCGAGATGTAGCTGACCAGCTCGGCCAGGTCCCAGGCCATGAGGTCAAAGCCGCTGTGCTGCATCACTTGGCCGTTGAGGCGGGTGGTCAAGACCATTTTTTTGGGCTCGGGAATCTCGTCGGCGGTGACCAGCCAGGGGCCAAACGAGCTGCTGGCGTCAAAATTTTTGCCTGCCGTGACGCTGTGCTTTTGGTAGTCCCGCACCGAGCCGTCCATCACGATGCTGTAGCCGGCCACATGGGCCATGGCCTGGGCGGCCGGGATATGGCGCCCGCCACGGCCTATGACCAAGGCCACCTCGCCTTCAAAGTCGAATTTCGGCGACACCCGAGGCCTGACGATGGGCTGGCCGTGGCCGACCAAGGACTGCGGGTGCTTGCTGAACATATTGGGGTGGGTCAGGTCTTCTTTGCCCGCTTCGAGCTGGTGCGCCTTGTAGGCCCAGCCCAGGGCAAACATGCGCATGTCCTGCCGGGGATTGACCGGCAGCCACTCGAGCTGGTCCAAGCGCGCGTCCACGGCGCCCTCGGTGGCCCATGGCAGAACCTCAGCGGGCATGGGGCTTTCAAACAGGCCGATCAAGTCAGCACACCGACCCTGCAAACGGGCGCCCAGGTCTACAAAACCGTCCTCCCTAACGATGCCGAAAGTGGGCTTGCCGTGGAGTCGAACGCTGGCCAATTTCATGATGATTCCTGTGATTTTCGAAAGAGTGATTCAGCGAGAGCACCGCAGCCATGCCCCAGGAGACATTGGCGGGTAAATGCCAGTTGAGCCAGGCCCTTGCTGTGCTTAGACTGGTAGCAGTTTTTAACAGAAAGCCAGCCCATGACCTCTCGCCTGACCCGCCGCCACATGGTGATCGCCACTTCTGCCCTGTTGACTGGGCTGCCCGCTGCGGCGCAAGACTTTCCCAGCAAGCCCTTGCGCATCGTGGTGCCTCAAGCCGCCGGCGGTGGCACAGACATCCTGGCGCGCAACTTGGCGGTGCGCCTCACAGACTTGCTCAAGCAAGGCGTGGTGGTGGAAAACCGCACCGGCGCGGGCTCGCTCATAGGCACGGATTTTGTGGCGCGCGCCCCGGCCGACGGCCACACCTTGCTGATGGGTGGCATCTTCAACATGGTCATGAACAAGGCCCTGGTCAAGAATTTGTCCTACTCCCCCGAAAACGACTTTGTCAGCCTGGGCTATGTGTCGGCCTACCCCTTTGTGCTGCTGACCCGCCCGGACCTGCCAGTCAACTCCTTGGCCGAGCTGGCCGCTTACGCCAAGGCCAGGCCCGGCAAGCTCAGCTATGGCTCGGGCGGCATGGGCACCTTGCAGCATGTGTGGGGGGCGGTGTTGACCAGCAGCTTGGGGCTGGACATGGTGCATGTGCCCTTCAAGGGCGCCGCCCCCGCCCACCAAGAAATGATGGCAGGCCGGGTGGACATCATGTTCGACAACATCTCAGCGGCCAAGCCGCACATCCAAGCCAATCGCCTCAAAGGCTTGGTGGTGTCGTCGGCCCAGCGCAGCGCCCAGCTGCCCAACTTGCCCACCGTCACTGAAACCGGGCTGGTGAGTTTTGAAGGCGAGAGCTGGTTTGGCGTGTTTGCCCCCGCCGCCACGCCTGCCCCCGTGGTGGCGCGCCTGCGTGAGACCTTGGCCGCCATCAACCGCGAAACTGAGTTTGTGGCCCGCGTAGAACGCGACGGCGGGCGCATGCTCAATGTCGCCCCGGCCCAGCAAGAGGCTTTTTTGCGCAATGAAATTGAACGCTGGGTGGGCGCGGTCAACCGCTACAAAGTCACGGCAGACTGAAGCACCCCCGCGCAGGGGCCTGGCAGCGCCTGCTCACCAAGCCAGGCCAAGCTCACCCCAGGAGACTTGAATGGGGCCTCTTAGGCTCCTGGCCCGGGCTCAGTGGGCGTGCAAGCGCGCGATTTTTTCATTCATCTGCGCCTGCCACTCGCCCATGGGCATCCAGCCCGGCTTGCCCTCTACATGGCCGCGCGTGGTGGCCAGGATCTCGTCGTCACTGAGCGCCAGGTCCAGCGGCTCCAAATAAGGCTGCTCCACATGCCAGGGCGTGTCCATGTAGACCTCGATGCGGTTGTCCTCTGGGTCCCAAAAGTAGAGCGACCAGGAGTTGCCGTGGTCCACGGCTTGCAAGCGCGCCACATCGCCCCTGGCCTGCACCAGCTGCTGCATGGCCCGCAAATCGTCCAGGCTGGCCACCCAAAACGAAATTTGCTGCAAACCGTAACCCGACCCACGTCCAGGCGGGCGTCCCGTCTCCATCACCAGTTGGTGGTGGGAGTGGGGGTCGCGGCTTAAAAAAACCACTTCATGGCCGCGCACAGCGCCCTGGTCGGTGACCACAAAGCCCAGCACCTCTTGGTAAAAGCGCGACATCAGCGCCAGGTCCCACACATACATGCCCATGTGTCGCAGGCTCAGCTTGGGGGCCATGGTGTTCAGGCTTTCTTAAAGTCGATTTGGACGGATTTGTGGTGGATTTTCCAGCGCCCGTCTTCAAGCACCATGTCGTCGGTGTAGCGCCCCAGCAGGACCGGGCCATTCATGGGGGCCGGCCTGGGCTGACCGGGCGGGCCATCGTGGCGGTACACCGCCACATAGGAGTGCACCCGCACCCGGCCATCGGGCAGCGCCTCAAAGCGCAGGTTGCTCACTTGGTGGCGCACAAAAATTTGCCCCGGCACGCGCTGGGCCAGCCAGGCTTGCAGCTGCGTGCGGCCGCGCAGCGTGCCGTCGGCGCGCACCCAGGTGCCGTCCTCAGCAAACCAGGCGGCCATGGCCTCAAATTCGTCGGCATCAAAGTGGGCGGTGAACGCCATCAGGCTGGCTTGGCAGGCCAGCTGAACGTCAAAGGGAACATCGACAGCGGGAGACAGTGTGGTCATCACAGGGTGTGGCGAGCGCCACCTTTCAGAGCAAAGCTTGGAGAATGCAACAAAATGGCACTGAGTGGGCCTAGGGATTGCCATGCCAGTCCACGCGCTCCGGCCCCAAGACTCTGGCCAGACCGCGCAGCCACTAGAATCGTGCCCCATGCTCGGGTGGTGAAATAGGTAGACACAAAGGACTTAGAAAATTGAGCACCGAGCGCGAAAGCGCTCGCGTGAATCCCGTCAAATTCGGCGAACTCCCTGGCCTGCATAGGCCGAGACAACGCCGAGCCAAGCCCCGCCAAGGGGAAGGTGTAGAGACTAGACGGCGGGGGCCTACAGCACGAGCCAGGGCCAAGGCATAGTCCAGCGCATCAAACGGCATACATGCCGGCGGCGAAAGCCGCAGTGTGACGAAAATCCTTCGGCCGCAAGGCCATACGGGTTCGATTCCCGTCCCGAGCACCATTCAAGGCCGCACTGGCCTGGCGCGGAACCGGCTCAGGCCAGCGCCAGAGGCTGGGCTTGAGGCACCTCCAGGCCTGGCAAGGGGTTGGGCAAGGCCAGCAATTGCGCCAGCGGCATGGCCTTGGCGTACAGCCAGCCCTGGCCGCGCGTGCAGCCCATGCGCAGCAGCAACTCGCGTTGCTGCACCGTTTCCACGCCTTCGGCCGTGACCTGCAGGCCCAGCAATTGGGCCAGGTTGATGACCAGCTCGGCAATTTGGGTGTGTCGCCCCTGGCCCAGGCTGGAGACAAAAGACGAGTCGATCTTCAAGCAGCTGATGGGGTACTGGGCCAAGCGGGTGAGCGACGAGTAGCCCTTGCCAAAATCATCGATCACCAGCCTCACTCCCATCCCGGTGAGCACCTGCAGTTGCTTGAGCAGCAGGTCTTCGCTGCTGGCGATGTCCGATTCTGTGAGCTCAATTTCCAGGCTGTTGAGCAGCCCAGGCGAGCGGGCCTCTTGCTCGGCCAAGAACTCAATCAGCTTGGCATGGCGAAACACGTGGGGCGAGGCATTGAAGGCCAGCACCGTGCCGACAAACACTTGCCCAATGCGCGGCTTGTCTCGCAAAAGGATCTGCAGCACCGCCAAGGTGAAGCGGTCTGACAGCTGAGCTTCCTCGACTATCGGCACAAATTCATCAGGGCTGATCACGCCAAGCTCGGGGTCGGTCCAGCGGGCCAGGGCCTCAAAGCCCATGATGGCGCCACTGAGCAAATGCACCACCGGTTGGTAATGAAGCTCGATGGCGCCGCGCTCCAGGGCCGGGCCCAATTTGTTGCGAATCTGGCGTTGGCGCAGCACATGGGCGCCCAAACCACTGTCGTACCAGGCCACCGAGCCGCGTTGGGACTGCTTGGCTGCGTTCATGGCCACGTCGGCGCACACCTGCAAATCTTGCCAAGTTTGCGCATCTTCCGGATAGCGGGCCACACCAATGGTGGCGCTGACCACCATGGCACCAGCTGGCAGCATCACCCGGGCTTGGGTCAGCTTGAGCAGCCGGGCCTCCCAGGCGGCAGTCGGCAGGGCGTCGCGGTCGATCAGGGCAATGAACTCGTCGCCCGACCGCCGGCACAGCAAGTGGCCGGGCGGCAGTTCGCGGTGCAGGTGCTCGGCCATGCCCCGTATCATCCAGTCGCCGGCTTCATGGTCGTAGCCGTCATTGACGGCCTTGAGGTGGTCCAGGTCCACAAACAAAAGCGCAAAAGGCCGCGAGGCATTGTTCAGCCGCGCCTGCACCTGCTCGGTCATCATGCGCAAATTGGGCAAGTGGGTGAGCGCGTCGCGGTAGGCCATGTCGCGCAAGGCCTCTTCGGCTTTTTTCAGCCGCCCCACGTCGGTGATGACGCTGACATGGCCCAGCGACGCACCCTGCTCGTCGACAATGCGCGAGACCGAAATAAAAGTCGCAATGTCGTGGCCCAACTGGTGCACAAAAGAGGTTTCACCACTCCACTGGCCTTGGCTTTGCAAGGCGATGGCTATTTCTTGCTGGCTCTCGCCGTGGCCGGACAGGCGGTAGAGCGAGCCGGACAGGCGGCCAATCAGACCTGCCCGCGCAAAGCCGGTCATGCGCAGCAAGGCCGGGTTGACGTCCACGATGGCGCCTTGGGGGTCGGTCACCATGATGCCCTCGGCCGCCGTGGAGAACACCAGCGAGGTGGTGCGCAGCTCGTCGGTGATTTTTTTTTGCTGCCTGAGCATCTGGCTCAAGGTGTCGAGCACCTGCGATATTTCATCGCGCGGCCCCGCGGGTGCCGCAGCCGAGGCATCGCCGGCCAACAAGAGGCGGCAATAAAGCACCAACTGGTCCAGCCGCTCGGTGGTGCTGGCTGAAAAAGCCGAGGCCCAGGCGGCCACCCGCCGCAGCGTGAAGGCACCGAGCATGTAGGCCAAGACCACCACCATCAAGGCCGTGGCAAGAGAGGGCGCCAAAGAGTGGCTCAGCCAAATTCGAAGGTCAATGTCAAAGTCTGCGGAGCTGATGCGCAGGACCGCATCGTCCTTGATGAGCAAGCCCTGGGCGGGCTCAGGCATCAAGGGCGAGCCGGCAATGGAATAGGACACGCCCTCGAGCTTGAGCTTCAAGCCGCTGAGCACCACTTGGGGATCGACCACGCCCACGATAAAGCCCACGGGCATGTCTGACTGCGGCGACATCACCTTGTGCACCAACACAAACTGCGGCAAGCCCATGGGAGACCATCCCATGCCATAAGCGTTGGTCTGCTTCTCCACCGCCCGCAACACACTGGGGTGTTGGGTGATGTGCTCGGCCTGCGCAGCATCGGGGCCCAGGAACACCCGGCCTCGGTAATCGAGCACCAGGTACTGGTGCATCGCGCTGCGGTTGAACCTGGACAGCAGGGGTTGCAGGTACACATCTCGACCCAGGCTGTCAGACAGACCTGTCCACAACAAGGAGGAGCCCGCCAAGGACTGCATTTGCGAGAGCACGCTGCTCAGCTCGGCGCCCAGTTTGGTGCCTATGAGCTCCCTGTCTCGGGACACCTCGTCGAGCTTGTAGTAGTAGCCAAACATCAGCGAGATGACGGCCAGCAAGGTGGTGATGGCAATCACATAGCTGCGAATGATGCGGGTGAGCTGCGCGCTGATGCGCTGGCGCAAGGAGACGCTCAAGCGGGCGTCTGCCGCCCATTGATCAGCTTTCAAGACAAGCGCACCCAGGGCACCAGCGCGGCCGTGGGACCGATGCGAGCGAACACCATCTGGCGCGGGTTCAGGGCATCTTGGCGTGCGGCCATGAGGCCAAGCGCGCAGCGGCGCAGCACACGCTCAACGGGCGGCAGGCTAGGCGGAGCACGGCCAATCGCATCGGCCTGGGTGTGCACAACAGCATCGCTGCAGCGGTCCCCGGCGGTGGTGGTCTTGATGCCAAGGGCCGGGTCCAGCCCAATGGGCACGGGACTGTTGGGCAAGGCGCTGGCATATGCCGCGGTTGCCGCACTTGCAAGCATTCCCCACGGCAGAGCGACAAGCCATTGTTTGAACTGTTCCAGGGTCATGGGCATGCGCTTTGTTACCGACTTATGACAAATAAAGAATGCTTGAGTGTGGCAGACCTGAAGGGTCCGCACATGCAAATTTGCACTCCGTGCCCAGTCAGGGGCTTTTCACCGTCACAGCCCTGTCAAAGCCGACAGCTAAGGTCGGGCCATGTTGACTTGTTCTGACTGAGCCATGCCCCGTGGCTTTCATTGGCTGATTGCGGCGCAGTTTTTCTCGGCTTTGGCCGACAACGCGCTGCTCATCGTCACCATCGCCTTGCTGCAAGCCCAGGGCGAGGCGGGCTGGTGGGCGCCCATGCTCAAATTTGGCTTTACCCTGGCTTATGTGCTGCTCGCCCCTGGCCTGGGCGATCTGGCCGACGCCTTTCCCAAAGCCAAGCTGATGGCCTGGATGAATGCAGTGAAGTGGCTGGGCGCTGGGGCCTTGCTGCTGGCCGTGCATCCGGTGCTGGCCTTTGCCGTGGTGGGACTGGGGGCGGCCGCTTACGCACCCGCCAAATACGGCCTGATCACCGAGCTGGTGCCGGCCCGGCAACTGGTGGTGGCCAATGGCTGGATTGAGGTGTCGGTGGTGACAGCCGCGCTGCTGGGCACAGGCTTGGGCGGCTTGCTGCTCAGCCCGCTGTGGCTGGCCAGCGCGCCAGCGGCATGGCTGGCGCAGGTCTTGGCGGGCCTGCAAAGCGCTGGCGCCCTGCCCTTGTCGGCCTCCCTCATGGCCATTTTGATGCTGTACATGCTGGCCGCGCTGCTCAATTTGCGGGTGCCCGACAGTGGCGCCCGCTACCCGCGGGCCAGCATGCGCCCCGTGCCCTTGGTGCGTGAATTTGCCAAGGCCAACCGCACGCTCTGGCGCGATGTGGAAGGCGGGTTGTCGCTGGCCGTCACCACCTTGTTTTGGGGGGTGGCCGCGACCTTGCAATTCATTATTTTGCGCTGGGGCCAAGACGCGCTGGGCCTGCCCCTGAGCCAAGCGGCCTACCTGCAGGCGGCCACGGCCATAGGGGTGGTGCTGGGCGCGATGTTGGCGGGGCGTTTTGTGCCGCTGCGCTTGGCGCACCGCATGATGGGCGCCGGGGTGTTGCTGGGTCTGTTGATGCCGGTGGTGGCCAGCGTGAGCAGCCTGGCTTGGGCCGCCGCCTGGCTGGTGTTGGCCGGGGCCTTGGGCGGGCTGATGGTGGTGCCGCTCAACGCCTTGCTGCAGCACCGCGGTCATGTGCTGCTGAGCGCCGGACGTTCCATTGCCGTGCAGGGTTTCAATGAAAACGCCAGCGTCTTGCTCATGCTCATGCTTTACGCGGGCTTGCTGGCTTGGCAGGTGCCCATTGTGGGGGTGATGTGGGGTTTTGGCCTGCTGATTGCGGCGGTGATGGCTGCGCTCATGTGGCGCATGAGGCGGCACCAGTGAGGCGGCCCTAGGCCCATCAAGCCGTTTTTGGAACCAGCGCCAGCCGGCTGAGGATGGCCTCAAAGCGGTCAATCACCGGGTCCCAGCCGTGCGCCAAAGCGGTGGCGCGGGCGGCGGGCGCCATGGCCTGGCGCAGTGCGTTGTCGCAGGCCAGCTGGCAGGCCGCATCCATGAACTGGTCCGGTGCATCCAGCGGGCAAATCATGCCGTTGCGGCCGGTCTCAATCATTTGCCCAGCGGCCGCGTGGTCAAAGGCCAG
>CANHKH010000129.1 GCA_947460165.1 Comamonadaceae bacterium | reverse complement strand
GATTGTGTTGGTGCTGCTGGTGGTGGCGGTGGGCGGCTTGGTGGAGATCGTGCCGCTCTTCTTTCAAAAGTCCACCACCCAGCCCATTGCCGGGGTGGTGCCCGACACGCCGCTGCGCGTGGTGGGCCGAGACATTTACCTGCGCGAAGGCTGCTACAACTGCCACTCGCAAATGATTCGCCCGCTGGTGGCTGAGACCATGCGCTACGGCCACTATTCGGTGGCTGGCGAGTATGTCTACGACCACCCCTTCCAGTGGGGCAGCAAGCGCACCGGCCCAGACCTGCACCGCGTGGGCGGCAAATACTCTGACGAGTGGCAGCGCCTGCACCTGGTCAGCCCGCGCGACTTGGTGCCCGAGTCCATCATGCCGGCCTACCCCTGGCTGGAAAAAGCCCCGGTGCACGACTGGCCCATTGCCCCCCGCATGCGCGCGCTGCGGGTGGCCGGTGTGCCCTACACCGACGCGCAAATCGCCGCCGCCCCCGCCGAGCTGCAGGGCAAATCCGAGCTCGATGCCATGGTGGCCTACCTGCAAGGCCTGGGCCTGGCGCTCAAGTAAGGAGACCTTCACATGGACATCAATGCCCTGCGCAGCGCCGTCACCGTCGCGGCTTTCCTGGCCTTTGTGGGGCTGCTGGTTTGGTCCTGCATGCCTGCACGCCAAAAGGAATTTGAGGAGGCGGCGGCCATGCCCTTTCAGGACGAGGAGTCAGGGTCATGAGTGATTTCACCCACGGATTTTGGTCTTGGTATGTGGCCGCCATCTCGCTGGTGTCCATCTTGGCTTGCGCGTTGCTGCTGTGGCTGGCCGGCAAAGCCCGGGTGCCCGCCGGCGAGGCCGGGCGCCAAGACAACACCACCGGCCATGTGTGGGACGAGGACTTGCGCGAGTACAACAACCCCCTGCCGCGCTGGTGGATGTGGTTGTTCATCCTCACCGTGGTGTTTGCGCTGGGCTACTTGGCCTTGTTCCCGGGCTTGGGCAGCTTCCAGGGCAGCCAGCGTTGGTCGCAGGTGGCCGACCACGACGCTGACGTGCAGCGCATGCGCCAAGCCCTGGCGCCCTTGTACGCCGAGTTCACCGCCAAATCGGTGGCCGAGCTGTCCAAAGACCCCCGGGCGCTGGCCATGGGCGAGCGGCAGTTTTTGAACCACTGCTCGCAATGCCACGGCTCCGACGGGCGCGGCAGCAAGGGCTTTCCCAACCTCACCAATGGCCAAGCCGCTTGGCTGGGCCCCTTGAGCGGCGAGCACATTGTGCAAACCATCACGCAAGGCCGCCTGGGCATGATGCCACCCATGGCGGCGGCCGTGGGCAGCGAGGCGGCCCTCAGCGACTTGGCGCATTACGTGTTGTCGCTCTCGGGCAGCCCGCACAAGCCCATCAAGGCCGTTGCCGGCAAGGCTTCTTTCAGCAGCTGCGCGGCCTGCCACGGTGTGGACGGCAAGGGCAACAAGGCCTTGGGCGCGCCCAACCTGAGCGACAACTACTGGCTGCACGGCTGGGGCGAGGAGGCCATCGTGAGCATCATCAAAAACGGCAAAAACAATGTGATGCCGGCGCAAAGCGGCAAGCTCTCGCCCGAGCAAATCCATGTGGTCGCGGCCTATGTGATGAGCTTGTCGGGCAGTGGTGTGGCCGAGTTGGCCCAGCCTGAGGTGCTCAAGCCGGCCAGCCCCGCACCTGCGGTGACCCCCATCAAAGCGCCATGACGCAGCGCCTGGACCTGCTCCCGTGACCGGGCCTCCTTCAGGCGATCATGCACCGGGTGTGGCCGCCTCGAGCGCTGCGCCGCCCTTGCCGCGCCGCGTTATTCCCATTCAAGCGCTGCCCGCAGAGCCAGAACTGATCGAGACCTCGCTCTACCAAAGCGACAGCAAAATTTACCCGCGCGCCGTCACCGGCTGGTTCAGCCGTTGGCGCTGGCTGCTGGTGTGGGGCACTCAGCTGCTTTTTTACGGCCTGCCTTGGTGGACCATGAACGGGCGCCAGGCGGTGTTGTTTGACTTGGAGGCCAGGCGCTTTTACATCTTCAAGCTGGTGCTTTACCCGCAGGACCTGATTTACCTCACGGGCCTGTTGATCATCAGCGCGCTGTCGCTGTTTTTGTTCACGGCCGTCGCCGGGCGTCTGTGGTGCGGTTACGCCTGCCCGCAAACCGTGTACACCGAGATCTTCATGTGGGCAGAGCGCCGCATCGAGGGCGACAGGGCCCAGCGCATCAAGCTGGACCAGTCGGCTTGGGGACTGAACAAGCTGGCGCGCAAAAGCGCCAAGCATGCGGTGTGGATCGCCATAGGCCTGTGGACCGGTTTTACTTTTGTGGGCTATTTCACGCCCATACAGACCTTGGCCCGCGAGGTCTCGCAGCTGGGCTTGGGGCCGTGGGAGACGTTTTGGGTCTTGTTTTACGGCCTGGCCACTTACGGCAATGCCGGTTGGATGCGCGAGCAGGTGTGCAAGTACATGTGCCCGTATGCGCGCTTTCAAAGCGCCATGTTCGACCGAGACACACTCATCGTGAGCTACGACACCCAGCGCGGCGAGGGCCGGGGCGTGCGGCCGCGCAGCGAGGCTGCGCCAAGCTTGCGCGCGCGTGGCTTGGGCGACTGCATTGACTGCGGCCTGTGCGTGCAGGTCTGCCCCACGGGCATAGACATTCGGGATGGCCTGCAGTACGAGTGCATCAGCTGCTCGGCCTGCATTGATGTGTGCAACGGCGTGATGGACAAAATGCACTACCCGCGTGGGCTCATTCGCTACAGCACCCCCAACGGCTTGGCTCAGGGCTGGGGCGTGCGCCAGATGTGGCGCCGAGTCTTGCGCGCGCGTGTGCTCATTTATGCCAGCGTGCTGCTGTTGGTCACCACAGCGGTGCTGGGCAGCTTGTTTCTGCGCTCGCCCTTCAAGGTGGACGTGGTGCGCGACCGCGGCGCCTTGGCGCGCACAGCGGGGGCGGGCTTTGTTGAAAACGTGTTTCGCTTGCAGATCATGAACGCCAGCGAAACCGTGACCCGCTACAAGCTCAGTGCCCAGGGCTTGCCGGGTTTGCAGCTGGTCTCGCCAGATGTGGTTGAGGTGGACGCTGCCAGCGCGCGCTGGGTGGCCGTGCGGCTGCAGCTGCCCCCGGGTGCGGCCGAGCCGGGTTCTCACCCTGTTCATTTTCACATCCAGGCCCAGGACGCTGAGCTGCGCGAGCTGGTCGAAAAATCTGTGTTTTTGGTGCCCCGCTGAGGGTCACCCCTTCAAGGAGAGACCGTATGACTGCTGTTCAACGCCAAGACCGTCCCTGGTGGAAGGAGCCTTATGTCTGGATGGTCATAGGCGGGCCGCTGTCGGCCGTGATGGCTTGCGCGGTCACGGCGGTCTACATTTTTCAAGGGCCGGACCGCATCGTGTCCGATGAGCGCTTTCCCCAGGCCCAAGCCATGCGGCAAGAAATTGAGCAGGCTGGCAACCCCTTGCAGCCAGCGCAGGTGGGGCGCAACCACAGCGCCACCGGAGGCCCCAAACATGCCCAGCCCTGAGGAGCAAGCGCTTGCAGCGCAGGCCGGGCCACCTGATCGCTTGGCGCGCTTGGAGCGACGCATCAGGGCCTGGGGTTTGATTCTTTGGCCCTCGTTTTTGGCCGCCTGCGTGTTGGAGGTCTTGGTCTTTGCCATGGTGGACCCGGCGGGGCTGCATGGGTCTGGCCACATGGGCTCGATGTCTGGATCGCCCTCTGATCGGGCGGTTTACACCGTGGCTTTTTTTGCCTTCTGGCTGGTCTGCATGCTGTGCAGCCGCGTGGTGCTGTGGCTGGCCGAGTCACAGCCGCCGCCTGCCGCTTTGCCGCTCAGTGGCAAGCCTGGGCATTGACCAAGCGCTTGAGCGCCTCGGCGTTGAGGATGCTGACCTGGCGTTGATGGACTTCAATCAAGCCCTCGTCCGCAAACTTAGAGAAAGTGCGGCTCACGGTTTCAAGCTTCATGCCCAGGTAGCTGCCAATTTCTTCGCGCGTCATGCGCAATATCAGCGCAGAGCTTGAAAAGCCTCTGGCCTGCAGCCGCTGCACCAGGTTGAGCAAAAAAGCGGCCAAGCGCTCGTCGGCCCGCATGCTGCCCAAGAGCAGCATGACGCCGTGCTCGCGCACGATCTCGCGGCTCATGATTTTGTGCACATGGTGCTGCAGCGCGCCGACCTCGCGTGAGATTTCTTCAATGCGGTCAAAGGGCATGATGCAAACCTCGGCGTCTTCCAGCGCAATGGCGTCGCAGCTGTGGCGCTCGTTGACGATGCCGTCCAAGCCCATGATCTCGCCGGCCATTTGAAAGCCCGTGACTTGGTCGCGCCCGTCTGGCGTGGTCACGGCGGTTTTGAAAAACCCCGTGCGAATCGCAAACAAGGCATTGAATTTTTCACCGGTCTGGAACAAAGCTTGCCCGCGCTTGACGCTGCGGCGGCTGGCCACCAGTCCGTCGACCTTGAGCATGTCGTCTTGGCTCAGGCCCATGGGCATGCACAGCTCACGCAAGTTGCAGTTGGAGCAAGCCACTTTGATGGTGTCTTTGATCTGCGGGGTGGGGGTCAGGTGCTGTGTGTGCATGATGGCCTTGATCGTCATCAATTGTTGGTCAGATTATCCCCGGGTGCCCAGCTCAGCCGAGGCCAAAAACGGTAATAGTCCGTGTCATTGCGGCGCAGCTTGATCCAGGTCAACATCATGCGGGGTCTGAAGACGCAAAGTACGCTTATTTCGATGAGCCCGTGTCATGCGCCCTGTGCCCCCTGAACTGCTGAGGCAGATGGACCTGCAAGGTCCGCGCTACACCTCCTACCCCACGGCAGACCGCTTTGTCGAAGCCTTCGGTGAGGTCGAGCACATTCAGGCCCTGGCCCAGCGCCGCACGGGCTTGGGCTGTGCGTTGCCGCTGTCGCTTTACGTGCATCTGCCTTTTTGTGAGTCTTTGTGCTACTACTGCGCGTGCAACAAGATCATCACCAAACACCCTGAGCGCGCCCAAGACTACTTGCGCTACCTGGGCCGTGAGCTGGAGCTGCACATGAACCATCTGGGGCAGGGCCAGGTCTTGAGCCAGCTGCACCTGGGCGGCGGCACCCCCACTTTTTTGAGTGACAGCCAGCTCCACGAGCTGATGGACCAGGTGCGCCGGCACTTCAGCCTGCTGCCCGGAGGCGAGTTTTCTGTGGAAGTGGACCCGCGCACCGTCACGCCCCAGCGCTTGGCCCGCTTGGCCGAGCTGGGCTTTAACCGCTTGAGCTTGGGCGTGCAGGACTTTGATGCGGCCGTGCAACGGGCGGTGCACCGCATTCAACCCGCCGAGCAGGTGTTTGAGCTGGTGCAGGCGGCGCGCGAGCTGGGGTTTGAGTCGGTCAATGTCGATTTGATTTACGGCCTGCCCCAGCAAAGCCCCGAAAGTTTTGACCGCACGCTGGAACAAGTCAATGCCCTGCGCCCAGACCGCGTGGCGTTGTACGCCTATGCGCATTTGCCCGCGCGTTTCAAGCCGCAGCGGCGCATTGCGGTGAGTCAGCTGCCCAGCCCAGAGGCCAAGCTGGAGATGCTGGCCCGCTCGCTCAATGCTTTTGATGCGGCCGGTTATGTGTATGTGGGCATGGACCACTTTGCCTTGCCTGGCGATGCGCTGGCCGTGGCCCGGCGCCAGGGCCGCTTGCACCGCAATTTTCAGGGCTACAGCACCCAGCCGGACTGCGACCTCATTGCCCTTGGTGTGTCGGCCATAGGCCGGGTGGGTCCCACTTACAGCCAAAACGCCAAGACCATGGCGGAGTACGTGGACCGGCTGGACCAGGGGCGCTTGCCCATTGTGCGCGGGCTGGCGCTGTCGCGCGACGACCTGATTCGGCGCAGCGTCATCATGGCGCTCATGTGCCAGGGACAACTGCAGTTTGAAGCGCTGGAGACTGCTTTTTTGATCGATTTCCACACTTACTTTGCGCCGCAGTTGCAGGCCCTGTCGGTGCTGCAGGCGCAAGGCTTGGTGCAGGTGTCTCAGACGGGCATAGAGGTCACTGAGCTGGGCTGGTACTTTGTGCGGGCCGTGGCCATGGTGTTTGACCGCTACCTGCAGACCGACCGCGACCGCTCGCGCTTTTCCAAGATCATCTGATGGACAGCTCCCTGGCTTGGACCGCGTGGCTCATGGGCTTGGCCGGTGGCCCGCACTGCCTGGCCATGTGCGGCGCGGCCTGCGGCGCCCTGGCGCGGCCTGCGCCTGTGGCTGTGGCTGAGCCCGCCGCGGCCAGGGCAGGGCGCGTGATGCCGATCACCATGGCCCGACCTGAGACCACGCTCCAGATCCCGCGTGTGAGTTCGGCCCCCATCTTGTTTCAGCTCGGGCGCCTGCTCAGTTACTCGGCCTTGGGCGCGGCGGCTGCTGGGTCCATGCAGACCGTGGCTTGGCTCAGCGTGCATGCGGCAGCGCTGCGGCCAGTGTGGAGCCTCATGCATGTGGCCGCAGCCTTGCTCGGCTTGTCGCTGCTGTGGCGGGCTCGCCAGCCAGTTTGGCTGGAGGAGGGCGGTTTGCGGCTGTGGCGCGCCCTGCAAAGGGGGCTGGCCCGCTGGTGGGGTCCAGGTGGCTTGGCTGGCTCCGCGCGGGGCGCACCCGCTTTTTTGGGCTTGTTCTGGGGCTTGATGCCCTGTGGCCTGCTTTACTCGGCCTTGTGGGTGGCTGCGCTCAGCCCAGGGCCATGGCAGGGCGCGCTGGTCATGCTGCTGTTTGCCCTGGGCAGCGGCGTGAGCTTGCTGGCGGGTCCTTGGTTGTGGCACTTGGGACGTCGGGCTGAGCTGCAAACAGGTGCTTGGGCCGTGCGCTTGGCCGGTGCAGCCCTGTTCGCCATGTCGGTGTGGGCGCTGTGGATGGGTTTGGTGCACAACGCTGCACCTTGGTGCATCACACCAGCGGCTGCCTTGACTGGCGCACTTTGAATGGAGTGCTTTTGACCTAGAGCGGCCCGACCTCAGGGATGGGTGGTGCGCAGCGCAGTGAATGTGGAGTCCATCTGAGTGTCCTGGACTCATCAATTGCCACTAAACTGCGCCTTTTTTTGGCACGGCCTGAGGCCCCCGGGCACCAAGCTGCGCCTTGGGCTTTGTGCCCTGACTTGCACCACCCGGAGACCCCATGCTCGTGACCTTTGTGATCGTCTATATGTTGGTGACCGTGGCCATTGGATTGCTGGCCGCACGCCGCGTGCACAACGCCAAAGACTACCTGGTCGCTGGCCGCAGCTTGCCGCTGTACATGAACGTGGCCACGGTGTTTGCCACCTGGTTTGGCGCGGAAACCGTGTTGGCTGTCTCAGCCACTTTTGCCAAGGACGGCTTGCACGGCATTCCGGGCGACCCCTTTGGGGCCACGGCCTGCTTGGTGCTGGCTGCCTTGTTGTTTTCCCGTTTGTTTTACCGGCTCAACCTGCTCACCATTGGCGACTTTTACAAGGTGCGCTACGGCAAATCGGTGGAGGTGTTGACCAGCACCGCCATTGTCATTTCATACCTGGGCTGGACCTCGGCGCAGCTGACGGCGCTGGGGCTCATCATCCATGTGCTGTCTTCGGGCGCGGTGGCGCTGGACCACGCCATCATGATGGGTGCGGCCGTGGTGCTGATCTACACCGTGTTTGGCGGCATGTGGTCGGTGGCTTTCACCGACCTCTTTCAAAGCGTGATCATCGTCATCGGCCTGGTGCTGGTGGCCTGGCTGGTGGGCGACAGTGCGGGTGGTTTTGACAAGGTCATCGCCCAGGCCCAGGCCGATGGCAAGTTCAACATGTTCCCGGCCGACATGGGTGCAGCGGGCTGGTGGGCCATGGCCGGTGCGTTTTTTGCCTTTGCCTTTGGTTCGATTCCACAGCAGGACGTGTTTCAGCGCATGACCAGCGCCAAAGACGAAAAAACCGCCAAACGCGGCACCCTCATTGGCGCTTTGCTCTACTTTTCGATGGCTGCCGTGCCCATTTTCATTGCCTATGCCGCATTGATGGCCTACCCCGAGCTCAAGGCCCTTTTTGAGTCTGAAGACGCCCGCGAAATCCAGCGCATCTTGCCCGACCTGGTGCTGGGCAAAATGCCTTTGTGGGCACAGATCATGTTTTTTGGCGCCTTGCTCTCGGCCATTTTGTCCACCGCCAGCGGCGCGCTGCTGGCGCCCACGGCTACCTTCACTGAAAACGTGCTGCGCCCTTTTGTGCCGCGCATGGGAGACCGCCAGTTCCTGCTGCTCTTGCGCGTGGTGTTGGTGAGTTTTACCGCCATGGCTTTGCTGTTCGCGCTCAACAGCACCAGCACCATGTATGAAATGGTGCAAAGCGCTTACAACGTCACGCTCACAGGCGCTTTTGTACCGCTCATGGCGGGGGCTTTTTGGAAGCGCGCCAACACTCAGGGCGCCTT
>CANHKH010000128.1 GCA_947460165.1 Comamonadaceae bacterium | reverse complement strand
GGCCTGGAGCTTGGGCTGGTCTTGGGCTTGATCCAGGTGGAAAGCGGCTTTCGCAAATTTGCCGTGAGCTCGGCCGGCGCGCGCGGCTTCATGCAGGTCATGCCTTTTTGGAGCCGCTTGATCGGTGACGGCGATGCGGCCAAGCTCTTTCACATGCAGACCAACCTGCGCTTTGGCTGCGTGATCCTGCGCCACTACCTGGACCGCGAACGCGGCGAACTCTTCATGGCCCTGGGCCGCTACAACGGCTCGCGCGGTCAAGCGCCCTACCCCAATGCGGTGTTGGCGGCGTCTCGGCATTGGGCCTTGGCGGGTTGAAGGCCAGTGCGTTTGTGCAGACTGAAGGCTCAACTCGGCAAATCGCCGGCAGGCCGGCTCCTACAGGGGAGATGCTGCTTGTCTTTGTGGGAGCTTGCCTGCAAGCGATAGGTGGCGAGTCACAGGCCTTGGCAGACACTCACCCGCGCCATTGAGGGCGGTGTGGTCAGCCGTGGGTGGCGCCTGAAAACCCGCGCTCCTGGGCGAACCAGCCCAACACCGGCACGGTGCCCGGCAAGACGGGCTGCACCTGCACGGGCAAGCCCTGCCAGGCAAAGCGCTGGCCTTCTTTCATGTGCAACTCGCCCGTCCAGGCCAAGACCTGACAAAAGTTCAACCTCACCAGCGCGTGCGGGTAGTCCACCATTTCCACGCGCCAGGGCTGCACTGGGCCAATGGTGATGCCGATTTCTTCGTGCAGTTCGCGGCGCAAGGCCTGCTCCACGGTCTCGCCGGCTTCGAGCTTGCCGCCTGGAAACTCCCAGTAGCCTTCGTAGACCTTGCCTGGCGGTCGGGTGGTGAGCAAAAACTGGCCGTCCTCGCGAATGAGCACGCCCACAGCCACATCCACCACCGCGCGGTCGGCGCCGCCTTCACGCGGCTTGCTGCCGTCGGCCACCAGCACAGTGGCGGTCATGTTCTGCCGTGTTGGCCCGCGTAGTCGCGGGCAAATTGGTAGGCCACCCGGCCGCTGCGCGAGCCGCCCCGCTCCAGGGCCCACAGCAGCGCGGCGGGGCGGGCGGCCTCGACCTCGGCCTGGGGCACGCCGTAGGCGCGCAGCCACTGGCCGACGATGACCAGGTACTCGTCTTGGCTGAAGGGGTAAAAGCTCACCCACAGGCCAAAGCGTTCGGAGAGCGAAATTTTTTCTTCCACCACCTCACCCGGGTGCACCTCGCCATCGGCCGTGTGCTGGTAGCTGAGGTTCTCGCTCATGTACTCGGGCAGCAAATGGCGGCGGTTGCTGGTGGCGTAAATCAGCACATTGGGCGTGGCGGCCGCGACCGAACCGTCCAAAATGGACTTGAGCGCCTTGTAGCCGGACTCGCCTTCTTCAAAGCTGAGGTCGTCGCAAAAAATCAGGAATTTTTCAGGCCGCTGGGCGATCAACTCGACGATGTCGGGCAGGTCGGTGATGTCGTCCTTGTCGATCTCAATGAGGCGCAGGCCGCGCGGAGAGTACGCGTTCAAGCAGGCCTTGATCAAGGACGACTTGCCCGTGCCGCGTGCGCCCGTGAGCAGCACGTTGTTGGCGGGCAGGCCGCTGACAAACTGCTCGGTGTTACGCTGGATTTTTTCTTTTTGGTCCTCAATTTCTTGGAGGTCTGCCAAGCTGATGCTGGAGGTGTGCAGCACCGGCACCAAAGCGCCATGGCCAGACGAGCGGCGGCGGTAGCGCCACGCCACGGCAGCGGCCCAGTCGGGCGCACTCAGGGGCTGGGGCAGCACCGCCTCAATGCGTTGCACCAGTGTCTCAACCCGGCTGATCAGCCGCTCCATGCTGTCGTTCATGGACATTCCTTCAAAGTGGGGGAAGGCCCTGCCCACAAGCAGGAGCCACACATAGATGTCCGATCAACTGCGGTAGTCCGCATTGATCTTGACGTAGTCGTAAGAAAAATCGCAGGTCCAGACCGTGTCGCTGGCCTGGCCGCGCCCGAGCAGCACGCGCACCGTGATCTCGCTTTGCTGCATCACGCGGGCGCCATCGGCCTCGGCATAGCCCGGATAGCGGCCGCCACTTTTGGCCACCAGCACATCGTCCAGGTACAAATCAATGCGGCTTTGGTCCAGGTCGGCAATGCCGGCATAACCCACCGCCGCCAAAATGCGGCCCAGGTTGGGATCGCTCGCGAAAAACGCCGTTTTGACCAGCGGTGAATGCGCAATGGCGTAAGCCACTTGGCGGCACTCGGCACTGCTTTGGCCGCCTTCCACACGCACGGTGATGAACTTGGTCGCGCCCTCGCCGTCGCGCACAATGGCCTGGGCCAAGAGGCGCGAGACCTCCATGAGCGCGGCCTTGAGTGCTTGGCCGTCGGCCGAGTCCCAGGCGGTGATGGGCACATGGCCGGCCTTGTGCGTGGCCACCACCACAAAAGAATCGTTGGTCGAGGTGTCACCATCGACGGTGACGCGGTTGAACGAGGCTTCTGCCAAGTCATGGGCCAAATCGGCCATGAGGGCAGGCGCGATGCAGGCATCGGTCGCCAAAAAGCCCAGCATGGTGGCCATGTTGGGGCGGATCATGCCTGCGCCTTTGCTGATGCCGGTGACCGTGACGGTGTGGCCGCCCAGCACCACGCGCCTGGAAAAGGCCTTGGGCACGGTGTCCGTGGTCATGATGGCTTGGGCCGCGTTGGCCCAGTTGTCTTCCAGCGCGGCATCCAGCGCCTGCGGCAGGCCCGCGGCTATGCGCTCACTGGGCAGCGGCTCCATGATCACGCCGGTGGAAAACGGCAAGACCTGCTCGGGCGCCAGCTCCAGCAAGCGGGCCAGTGCAATGCAGGTCGAGCGTGCGCGAACCAGCCCGTCTTCACCCGTGCCCGCATTGGCGTTGCCGGTGTTGATCACCATGGCGCGCACGCCAAAGCCCTGCGCCAGGTGCTCGCGGCACACCTGCACGGGGGCGGCGCAAAACCGGTTTTGCGTGAACACCGCGCCCACGGCGCTGCCTTCGTCGAGCAGCATGACGGCCAGGTCTTTGCGGTGGGCCTTGCGCACCCCCGCCTCGGTGATGCCCCAGCGCACGCCGGGCACGGCAAAAAGTTCAGCGGCCGGGGTGGCCACCAGGTTCACGGGCATGGCAATCCTTCAGGGCTTGGGGGGTGGGCAGGCGGGCGTCAAGCCAGCTTGCCGTGGCATTGCTTGTATTTTTTGCCCGAGCCGCAGGGGCAGGGGTCGTTGCGGCCCACGCGGGGCAAGGCGTTGGCCTCTACAAAAGCCTGCAACTCGGCGGTGCTGACCTGGGCCTGACCGCTCTCGTCGGGGGCGGAGTAAGTGACGTTGGCGATGCGCTCGCTGCGCTGCTCAATGGCTTGGGCGGCCTGGTCAAGCTGCTCTGGGCTTTGCACCTGCACCGTCATGAGCAAGCGCGTGACTTCGTTTTTGACGCTGTCGAGCATTTGCCCAAAGAGCTCAAAAGCCTCGCGCTTGTACTCCTGCTTGGGCTGCTTTTGGGCGTAGCCGCGCAAATGGATGCCCTGGCGCAGGTGGTCCAGCGCGCTCAGGTGGTCGCGCCAGTGGGTGTCTATGCTTTGCAAGAGCACCATGCGTTCAAACTGCAAAAAGCTCTCTTCTCCGACTTGCTCCACCTTGGCCGCAAAAGCCTGGTGCGCGGCCGCCACGACCTGCTCGACGATGTCCTCGTCGGTGATGGACGAGGCTTCGCTCAGTTGCTGCTGCAGCGGCAAGGCGATGCCCCACTGTTCGAGCAAGACCTGCTCCAAGGCGGGCAAATTCCACTGCTCTTCCACGCTCTGAGCGGGCACGTGCAGGCGCGTCAAGTCGGTGAAGCAGCCCTCGCGCAAGGAGGCAATTTGTTCGCCCAAGGCCTTGGCGTCCATGATGTCGTTGCGCTGCTGGTAAATCACCTTGCGCTGGTCGTTGGAGACGTCGTCGTACTCCAGCAATTGCTTGCGCATGTCAAAGTTGCGCGCCTCGACCTTGCGCTGCGCAGACTCGATGCTGCGCGTGACCATGCCAGCCTCAATGGCCTCGCCCTCGGGCATCTTTAAGCGGTCCATGATGGCCTTGACGCGCTCGCCCGCAAAAATGCGCATGAGCGGGTCATCCAGGCTCAAATAAAACCGCGACGAGCCAGGGTCGCCCTGGCGGCCGGAGCGGCCGCGCAGCTGGTTGTCAATGCGGCGCGATTCGTGGCGTTCGGTGGCGATGATGCGCAGGCCGCCCAAGGCCTTGACCTTGTCGTGCTCGGCTTGCCAGCCTTCGCGCAAGCCCTCCATTTGCGCCTGCTTGGCGCCAGGGTCCAGCGCTTCATCGGCCTCAATGGCTTCAATCATTTTTTCCACGTTGCCGCCCAACACAATGTCGGTGCCTCGGCCGGCCATGTTGGTGGCAATGGTGATCATGCCCGAGCGGCCGGCCTGGGCCACGATGTCGGCCTCGCGCGCATGCTGCTTGGCATTGAGCACCTGGTGCGGCAGTTGGGCCTGCTCCAGCAGCTTGTCAATGATTTCGGAGTTTTCAATCGAGGTGGTGCCCACCAGCACGGGCTGGCCGCGCTCAAAACACTCGCGGATGTCGGCGGTGGCCGCGTCGTACTTTTCCTTGGTGGTTTTGTAGACGCGGTCGAGTTGGTCCTCGCGGCGGCTGGGGCGGTTGGGTGGGATCACCACCGTTTCCAGGCCATAGATTTCCTGGAACTCATAGGCTTCGGTGTCGGCCGTGCCGGTCATGCCAGAGAGCTTGCCGTACAAGCGAAAGTAGTTCTGGAAGGTGATGGAGGCCATGGTCTGGTTTTCAGCCTGGATCTGCACGCCCTCCTTGGCCTCCACGGCCTGATGCAGGCCGTCGCTCCAGCGGCGGCCCGACATCAGGCGCCCGGTGAACTCATCAACAATCACCACCTCGCCGTCCTGCACCACGTAATGTTGGTCTCGGTGGTAGATGTGGCGCGCACGCAAACCGGCGTAAAGGTGATGCAACAACTGGATGTTGGCCGGGTCGTAGAGCGAGGTGCCCTCAGGGATCAAGCCCATGCTGCTGAGTATGCCCTCGGCTTTTTCATGGCCGTCTTCGGTGAGGTAGACCTGGTGCGACTTTTCGTCCACCGTGAAGTCACCGGGCTTGGTCACGCCCTCGCCGGTGCGCGGGTCGGCCTCGCCTTCTTGGCGGCTGAGCAGGGGCACGGCCTGCGTCATGGCCACATAAAGCTCGGTATGGTCTTCAGCTTGGCCGCTGATGATGAGTGGCGTGCGCGCCTCGTCGATCAAGATGGAGTCCACCTCGTCGACGATGGCGTAGTTCAGGCCCCGCTGCACGCGGTCGCTGGGCTCGTAAACCATGTTGTCGCGCAGGTAATCAAAGCCAAACTCGTTGTTGGTGCCGTAGGTGATGTCCGAGCCGTAAGCCGCTTGCTTTTCTTCGCGGCTCATCTGCGCGGTGTTCACACCCACCGAGAGGCCCAAAAAGTTGTAGAGCCGGCCCATCCAGGTGGCGTCTCGGCTGGCCAGGTAATCGTTGACCGTGACCACATGCACGCCCTTGCCGGCCAGCGCATTGAGGTAAACAGGCAAGGTGGCGGTCAGGGTTTTACCCTCGCCCGTGCGCATCTCGGCAATCTTGCCTTGGTGCAAGGCCATGCCGCCCAGCAGCTGAACGTCAAAGTGGCGCATCTTCATGACGCGCTTGCTGCCTTCGCGAACCACGGCAAACGCCTCGGGCAAGAGCGCTTCCAACGCTTCGCCCTGGGCCACACGCTGCTTGAACTCGTCCGTCTTGGCGCGCAGCTCTTCATCGCTGAGCTTGGCAAACTGCGCCTCCAGGCCGTTGATGCGCTCCGTGTTTTTGCGGTAGGTTTTCAGCAGTCTGTCGTTGCGGCTGCCGAAGATTTTGGTGAGGAAATTAAAAGCCATACGCGAGAGGCCGCACAGGCATGAGCCTGAGAGGCCAGGAATCCTTCAGTATGTGGAGCAAGACCGCATTGCCAACAACCCCGCTTTCGAAGGGTGCGCGCCAGCATCACGCAAAATAGGCATTTTACGCGGCCCTCCAGCTCCATGACGCACACCCTTGCTGAGCCAAGTTGTGAAACCTTGCTTCAGCCCTGCCTGCAAACCCCATGTACAGACGCCTGCCCCCGGCCCAAAGCCTGCACCAAGCCATTGAGAGTGCGCCCTCGCTGGCGCGGCTGGCGGGCCTGGCCGAGCAGTCCAGCGCCATGTACCGCAGCGTAGAAGGCCTGATTCCCCCCGCTTTGCGGCCGCACATCTTGCCAGGCGCAGTGCAAGAGCGCGACTGGTGCTTGGTGGTCAGCCACGGTGCCTCGGCCGCCAAGCTCAGGCAGCTGCTGCCCCGGCTGTGCACCCACCTGCAGCAAGCCGGCTGGGACATTCAAACGGTGCGCATCAAGATCATGGGCAGCCGCTGACCAGGGGCTGAGCCTGAAGGGGCGAAGAAGAAAGCTCAGCGCGGTGCCATGCGCAGCGCGCCGTCCAGGCGGATCACCTCGCCATTGAGGTGGCCATTGGTGACGATGTGGCAGGCCAGCGCGGCAAATTCCTCGGGCTGTCCCAAACGCTTGGGAAAAGGAATGGAGGCGGCCAGCGAGGCCTGCACGGCCTCGGGCAGCTCCATCAGCAAAGGGGTGGCAAAAATGCCAGGGGCAATGGTGCACACGCGGATGCCGTGCTGGGCCAAATCGCACGCCATGGGCAGCGTCATGCCCACCAAGGCGGCTTTGGAGGCGCTGTAGGCTTGCTGGCCGACCTGGCCGTCAAAGGCCGCGACCGAGGCGGTGAACAGCATCACGCCACGCTCGCCGTCCTCCAGCGGGTCCAGGGCCGCGCAGTCGGCGGCAAACAGGCGGCTCACGTTGTAAGTGCCTATCAAATTGACCTGCACCACGCGGCTGAAGTCCTCCAGCGGCGCGGCGCTGCCGTCTTTTTGCACCACCCGCTTGGCCGAGCCCACGCCGGCCACGTTCATCAAGATGCGCGCCGGCCCATGGGCTTGGCGCGCTTGGGCCAGTGCCGCCTGCACGCTGGCCGGGTCGGTGATGTCGCAGGCGCAGGCCACGCCGCCCAGCGCATCGGCCACGCGGCGGGCACCGGCCTCGTTGCGGTCCAAAATGGCGACACGCGCGCCCATGGCAGCCAAGGCGCGGGCCGTGGCCTCGCCCAGGCCGGAAGCCCCACCGGTCACCACGGCGGCTTGGTCTTGAATGTGCATGGCGTGAGCTCCTTTAACTGCGGGGCATGGCGATTTGGGGGGCGGTGCCTGCGTGCAAGGCCTGCACCAGGTCTGCACGGTGCGAGAGCACCGCGCGCTGGTTGATGGAGCCTTTGTCGGTCACTTCGCCGCGGTCCAGCGAGGGTGGCTCGCTGAGCAAGAGCGCACGCGCCACCCGGTTGGCACTGCCGGTGGCGCTGCGCGCCAGTTGGTCGAGCAATTGCTGCAGCCAGGCTTGCACAGGCGCCGAGGCCAGCACCTGCGCCAGGGGAGCCTGGGGCGGCAGATCGCACAGCTTGCGCACATCGGGCGCGGGCACCAGCAAGGCGCCCACCTCCTTGAGGTTCAGGCCGGTGATGACGGCGTCTTGCAGGTAAGGCGCGCCTGCGGCCACGATCTTGGCGCGCAGCGGGCCGACGCTCACAAACGTGCCCGTGGCCAGCTTGAAGTCTTCGGCAATGCGGCCATCAAACTTCAGGCCCAGGTGGATGTTGGCCTCGTCAATCCAGGTCACCGCGTCACCGGTGCAGAAAAAGCCTTCGTCGTCAAACGCCTCTTGCGTGGCCTCGGGGTTGCGCCAGTAGCCAGGCGTGATGTTGGGGCCTTGGTAGCGCACCTCGACTTTGTCACCCACGGCAACGAGCTTGAGCTCCAGCCCCGGGGTGGGCAGGCCCACATGCCCGGCCTGTGAATGCGGGTTGGTGACAAAGAGCGCAAAGGGCGAGGATTCGGTCATGCCCAAACCTGCAGTCATCACGATGCGCTCGCCATACTCGCGCTCGGCATGGGCGTACAAGGCGTCCTGTATGGGCTGCGCGAGTGCCGCGCCTGAGTAAAGTTTTTGGCGCAGGCGGGAATAAAAGGTGCGCCGCAGCTGAGCGTCGCTGTCCATGGCGCGGGCAATCGCCTCGTAGCCCACGGGCACGTTGAAGTACCAGGTCGGCGCGATCTCGCGCAGGTTGCGCAGGGTCTGGTCCAGCAGCGCGGGCGTGGGTTTGCCCTCGTCGATGTACAAGGCCCCCCCGTTGTGCAGCACCATGAAAAAATTGTGGTTGCCACCGGCGGTGTGGTTCCAGGGCAACCAGTCGATGAGCACCAAGGGCTCTTCTTGCAGCATGGGGATGGACTGCAGCAGCTGCCGCTGGTTGGCGCAGACCATGCGCTGGGTGTTGATCACCGCCTTGGGCAGCTTGGT
>CANHKH010000127.1 GCA_947460165.1 Comamonadaceae bacterium | reverse complement strand
CCGACATGCGGTAAGTTCTTACGGATGAAGAGGAGTTCTTTGCCATGGCTGCAAATGCGAACCCAGTCAGTGGCCTGGAGTTTGCGCTTCGCATCCACCAACGATTCAAAGGGCTTGCCGGTGACGAGCTGGTTTTGCCCGAGCGCGCGAGTGCCCAGCCAGTGCAAGACGTCAGCAAGCCATGAGTGGCATCACCCAACGCATGCTGACCGTCTGATTCGCATGTTCAATCCACTTCGCCATCAAGAGTGCGGAGCTGCTGCGCCAGTTTGTTCGGCAGCATGTCCAGCAGGTCATGGTGCAGCTGCCCCATCAAGCACACTTGAATCCAGTTGCGTTGCTGCAGGTACCGGCTGTGACCGGCAAGCAGAAAGCCTTGCCGGGCCATGGCCTTGAGCAACACAGCCGCGTCAATGTCGCGGGGAATGTCCAAGGTCACAATGCCAGGTGTCCGGACAGGTCCGCCTGCGATTTGCACCCCCTTATCAAGCAAGCCGGCGCACAGTGCCGCATCGGCGCTTTGGATCGCACGCCAACGCGCTGGCCAATCGGTTTGGCCCAAGGCGATGTCCAGTGCAGCCAGCAGGTTGGACGACTGCGTAAAGGGCACGCCCATGCAGGCTTCATAGGCAGGCAGATCCAGGTAACGCGGTATGTGTTGCGCTGAATGCAGCTTGCCGTCATGAAAAACCATGGACAGCCCGCAGTACGAACCCAACGCCTTGCCACTGACGCCACTGGCCAAGCGCACCCCACTCAAGTCCAACTCGCGAAGGCCTATGGCTGAAACAGCATCCAGGCACAAGTCTGCGCCGTGGGTGCGACACAAGCGCTTGAGAACTTCAACTTGGTTGTCCGTGCCTGTAGAAGTTTCACACGCCACGGCCCACACCCAGGCAGTCTTGCGGCAGCTCAGGTGGTGCTCCAGTTGGGCCATGCTCAAGGCTTCGCCCCAGGGTGCATCTATGACATGGAAGTTCAGCCCCGAACGCCTGGCATGGTCCACCAAGCGCTCACCGAATTCACCGTTGGACAGCACCACGCCCGGCTGACCCGCAGCTGCCAATTGCGCGGCGATCGCATCGTTGGCCAAGGTACCCGAGCCAGACAGCAGCACCACATGGCTGGCGCGGGTCAGTCTGCACAAGTGATGGCGCACACGCGCCATCAAGTCGGCAAATCGTGGATCTCGGTGGTACAGCGCAGGTGTTTGAAACGCCTTGATCACGGCAGGTGCAAGCTCCACCGGCCCTGGCAACAAAGAAATGGGTTGGTTTGCACCCTGGACCATCAGGGCTTGGGACCTGGCTTTGAAACGCTGCAGCGTCATGTACATGGGTTGATACATGGACTCGCCCGTGCCGACGGGCGACCCGAACGGCTCGAATCCCAGGTGACGGTACAAAGCCAACTGCCGCAGGGTGCCTGAGATGACGGCCAGATCGCAGCCAGCGCTGCGAAAGTGACGCGCCAGCAGCCCCGCCAGCCGGGCGAAAACGGACTGTTTGCGATAGGGAGCGGCCACTGCGAGCAGGCGAACTTCCACCACTTTGGTATGCGCTGGAAGTTGCGCATCCAGATTGACGACTTTGGAGTCCAAGGAGAAAGGGCGCTGACATCGCCCGGCAACCATGCCCACCAGTTGGCTGCCCTCCAGACAAATGGCATAGGTGTTCTCTTCGTGAAAGCGGTCCACCAGACGGCGCTGTGGATTGGGCGGATGCTGCGGAATCTCTTCGACAAAGCTGAGGTAGTTGAGATGGTGAATCCCCTCAAATTCTTCGGAGGTGCTGGCCAGCTTGTAAGTCAAGGTCGTACCCAACGCTGTGCCCTTTCCAAAAGTTGTCTCCATCGCTGATGGCAGCAGCTTTGCGATCAACGCTGCCACAGTGGTCTTGGACAGCGTCCCATGACGAAAGTCGTGTCTAGAGGCCAGAAATAAGGCCTGTTCAGGCGGGACCAGTCCCCAGAGAAAGTCCTTATTCAACCCAACTCAGTGATGGGCATGCTGTGAAAAACGCCCACAATGAAATGACTTCAAAATTGGTTCGAATTAAAAACCACATCAGCACAGAAAAGTCCATCAGGTGAATGGACGTGACAATATTTAACCAATCGGGAAAACTCTTATCCCAAGAAAGCCCACCGCATGAATGCACCCGATCGCCTGGCCATAAGCGCCTCTGCAACCACCTTTGATGCAAGCGCAGATCTGCTGACCCGCTTTCGCACAGTGCGCCAGCACACCCAGGCCTTGGTGGCGCCGTTCTCCCCTGAAGACTGTCAGCTGCAGTCCATGCCCGATGCCAGCCCAGCCAAGTGGCATTTGGCGCACACGACCTGGTTTTTTGAAACCATGGTGCTGGAGGCGGCCGAGCCTCACTTTGCGCCCTTTGATGCGCGCTTTCGCGTGCTGTTCAACAGCTACTACCAAGGCGTGGGCGCGGCCCATGCGCGCGCTGAGCGCGGACTGATCAGCCGCCCCACGCTGGCCGAGGTGATGCACTACCGCGCCCAGGTGGATGAGCGCATGCAGCGCTTGCTGGCCCACGGTGCGCCTGCGGCCAGCGTGCGGCAGTTGGTGGCGCTGGGCCTGCAGCACGAGCAGCAGCACCAAGAGTTGCTGCTCACCGACATGCTGCACGCGCTCTCGCGCCACCCGCAGTGGTCTGCAGGCCAGTCCCCCATCAAGACTTTGCAGCAGACCGACTTGGCGTGGCTGCCCTATGAAGGCGGGTTGATCCAGCAAGGCTGGACCGCTGAGCGCGATGGCGATTTTTGTTTTGACCACGAAGCGCCGCGCCACCGCGTGTGGCTGCAGCCCTTCGACATGGGGCATCGCTTGGTGACGCAGCACGAGTTTTGGCAGTTCATGGCCAGCGGCGGTTACCAGCGGCCCGAGTGCTGGCTGTCGCTGGGCTGGGAGTGGCGCAAGCAGGGCGCCGTGAATGCGCCACTGTACTGGCGCCAGGTGGCGGGCGATGGCTTGGGCCTTGAACACTGGCGCCAGTTCACGCTGAGCGGCGAGGTGCCTATAGAGCCTCACGCGCCCATGCGCCACCTGAGCTACTTTGAGGCCGATGCCTATGCCCGCTGGGCTGGCGCGCGCCTGCCCACCGAGGCCGAATGGGAGCACGCGGCCCGCTCGGGCCAGCTTCACCAAGCGCACGGCCAGTGCTGGCAATGGACCTCGTCGGCCTTCAGCCCCTACCCCGGCTACAAGCCCTGGGCCGGGGCTGTGGGCGAGTACAACGGCAAGTTCATGTGCCAACAGCTGGTGCTGCGTGGCAGTTCACAGGCCACACCCGCTGGCCATGCAAGGGACAGTTATAGGAACTTTTTCCCGCCCGAGGCGCAGTGGCAGTTCACGGGCTTGCGCTTGGCGCGTGACGGGGGCTCAGCGCCGGCCATGGCATAGAGCTGCGCATAAATGCCGCAGCAGCCACAAGGCCGTGGCTCAGTCATGCCCGGGTTTGCAGTGCGTCAGGGCTTGTCGCCCTCGGCTTGTGCAGGCGGAAAAGCACGCTCGGGCAGCGGTATAGATTCAGTCTCGCCAGGCACCTGGCCAAAGCGCATCTCGCGCCAGTCTTGCGCGGCCTGCACCAAGCGCTGGCGGCGGCTGGCCACAAAGTTCCACCACAGGTAGCGCCCACCATCCAAGGCCGCACCACCCACCACCACGCAGCGGCTGGCCTGGGGCGAGTGGAGCAAGGTGTCTGCGCCCAGCACAGCCAGTTCATGCTCGGGCAAGGGGGCACCATCCAAACTCAGCGCACCGCTGACGGTGTAGACCGCCATTTCCTCGGCCAAGGCGGGCAAGCGCAAGCTGGCGCCAGCCTGCAAAGTGAGGTCGAGGTAGAGCGTGGGTGAAAAAGTGGCCACCGGCGAGTGCAGGCCAAAGGCCTCGCCCACCAGCACGCGCACCGTGACGCCAGGCAGTTCTAAGCTTGGAACCTGTGCGGCCGGGGTGTGGGCAAAGCCGGGCTCGCAGTCTTCATGCGAGCGCGGCAAGGCCAGCCACAGCTGCATGCCGTGGTTCACGTAGCGCTGGCCACGCAGGTCCTCGGGCTGGCGTTCTGAATGCACGATGCCGCGGCCGGCGGTCATCCAGTTGATGGCGCCCGGCTCTATGCGCTGGGTCACGCCCAGGCTGTCGCGGTGCATCATGGCGCCTTCAAACAAATAAGTGAGTGTGGCCAGGCCAATGTGCGGGTGGGGCCGCACGTCGTGCTGGCTGTCAGGCTCCACCTGCACCGGACCGAAATGGTCCATGAACACAAAGGGGCCCACAGCCTGGCGCCGGTCGGCGGGCAGCAAGCGCTTGATGCGCAGGCCGCCGCCCAGGTCCTTGGCCTGCGCTTGAAGAATGAGCTCAACGGGCATGTCAGCGCCTGCGTGGCGTGATCAGCTGCTCAAGCGCCCGCTCGCTTGGGCCACCCGCTGGCCAAAGGCGCGCGCCGTGTCCAGGTCGCCCTGGGGCATGTCCTGGGCACCGGCGTCCGACGGCGACTGGGCCATGGCACCGGCGTAAGAGCCCAGGTAGTTCGGATCGTTGCGCTGGGCGGCCCGGGTGTTGCTGGGCATTTGCGCCGTGCCCACCCACAGCCCGCCGTGCTGCATGGCCAGGGTGAACAAGTAGCTCAACGTGGAGTGCTTGTCGCCGTTCATGCTGGCGCTGTTGGTGAAACCGGCAAACAGCTTGTCTTTCCAGCCTTGGGTGAACCAGACTTTGGAGCTAGCGTCGGCAAATTTTTTGAACTGCCAGCTCACGCTGCCCATGTAGGTGGGTGAGCCCATCACGATGGTGTGCGCCGCAGCCAAGGTCTCCCAGCCGCCTTCGGGCAGGTTGCCGTCGGCGTCAATGGCGACCAACTCGGCGCCTGCGCCGTCGGCCACGGCCTGGGCCATGCGTTGGGTGTGGCCGTAGCCGGAGTGGTAAACAACTGCGATCTTGCTCATGGAAGTGCTCTTTCAGTGAAGGAAAAAACGGTCTTAGTCGACCAGGTCAAACACCAGCACCTCGGCATCGCGGCCGTGGCTCAGGTGCAATTGAGATTCAGACACCAGCTTGGCCGCGTCGCCCGCCACCAGGGCCTGGCCATTGACGCTGAGCTCGCCGCGAATGAGCTGAACATAGCTCAGGCGGGTGGGGTCCAGCGTCAGGCGGGCCTCTTCAGGGCCGTCAAACAAACCGGCATAAAGCCGGGCGTCGGCGTGCAGCTTGACCGAGCCTTGGGCTGCATCGGGCGAGGCCACCAGGCGCAACTGGCCGCGCTTGTCGCTGTCGGCAAAGCTTTTTTGCTCGTAACCGGGGTCAATCCCGGTGACGTTAGGCTGTATCCAAATTTGCAAAAAGTGCGTCTGACCTGCGCGCTCGTGATTGAACTCGCTGTGCATCACGCCGCGGCCGGCGCTCAGGCGCTGCACGTCGCCGGGCAAGATGGCCGTGCCATTGCCCATGTTGTCTTTGTGCGCCAGCGAGCCCGACATCACGTAGCTGATGATCTCCATGTCCCGGTGGCCGTGCGTGCCAAAGCCTTGGCCGGCGGCAATGCGGTCTTCGTTGATCACGCGCAAGTTGCCAAAGCCCATGTGGGCCGGGTCGTGGTAGCCGGCAAACGAGAAGGAGTGAAAAGACTTGAGCCAGCCATGGTCGGCATAGCCACGGTCGGCAGAACGGCGCAGGGTCAGCATAGGAGCTCCGAAAAAAGGGAAAGGAAAGGGGGTAACACGTAATTTACCGGCCTGCACCCTTGCTGAGATTGAAGCTTTTTGATGGCATCATTCAAATTTTTTGAAGTTCAAACGGGTTTATGCCACACATCACCCACGTTCTCACACCTGAAGCATTGCGCATGCTCGAAGCTGTGCACCGCCTGGGCAGCCTGGCCGCCGCCGCCCGCGAGCTGGGTTTGGTGCCCAGCGCCCTGACCTACCGCGTGCGCCAGCTTGAAGACGCGCTGGACGTGTTGCTGCTGGACCGCTCCTCGCGCCAAGCCAGGCTCACCGAGGCAGGCCACGAGTTGCTGCGCGAAGGCCAGCGCCTGCTGGCCGACTTGGAGGCCGTGGCGCACCGCGTCAAGCGCGTGGCCACCGGCTGGGAGCCGCACTTCACGCTGGCCGTCGACGGGGTGATCTCGCGCAGCACGGTGATGGAGCTGTGCGCGGCCTTTTACGCCCAAGACCCGCCCACCCGCCTGAAGATTCGCGAAGAAGCCTTGAGCGGCACGCTGGAGGCGCTGACCTCGGGCCAGGCCGACCTGGCGCTGGGCGTGGCGCAAGACACGCTGACGCAGCCCGGTTTTCAAAGCATGCTGCTGGGCTCGCTGGACTTTATTTTTGCGGTGGCGCCCCAGCATGCCTTGGCCCAAGCGGCAGAGCCGCTGTCGGACGCGCTGCTGCGCCAACACAGGGCCGTGGCGGTGGCCGACTCGGTGCAGCGCGGCAGCGCCCAAACCGTGGGCCTCTTGGGTGGCCAAGACGTGCTCACCGTGCCCAACATGATGGCCAAGCTCGAAGCCCAGCTGCACGGCTTGGGCGCGGGGTTTTTGCCCAGCTACTTGGTGCGGCCCTACCTGGCCAGCGGCCGGCTGGTGGTCAAGCAGGTCGAGCGGCCCACCCGGGTGGCCCGTATCAGCTGCGCCTGGCGCCAAGAGCAGGCCGCCGGCGCGCCCCGCAGCGGCCGGGCGCTGCAATGGTGGCTGGCGCAACTGCAGTCCCCGGTCACACGCCAGGCCCTGTTGAACTTGCCGCAGGCGCTGTAGCGTTTGGGCTTGCGTGGAGTGGCCACATCTGGCTTGCAAGACAGGCCTTGCGCAGACCCTGTGAACCCGCCCAAGCCTGTCACCTGGGTGCAAGCGCCATGGTCGGGCAGCGGCCGTGCGTGTAGAGTAGCTGCATGACCAGCACCAAGCGCACACGCCCCACCCCCCGCCCCAGCTCCCGTGCTGGCTCCCGCATTGCCGTCATTGGCGCTGGCATGGCCGGCATTGCCTGCGCCCGCACGCTGATGCAGGCCGGCCATGAGGTTCAAGTCTTTGAAAAAAGCCGAGGTGCGGGCGGCCGCATGTCCACCCGGCACACCGAATTTGGCAGCTTTGACCACGGGGCCCAGTACTTCACGGTGCGCGATGCGCGCTTTCAGCAGGCCCTGAACACCTCGCCCACCCTGGTGGCCGCCTGGCGCGCCAACACCATTTCGGTGCAAGACAGCTCAGGCCGCGTGGTGGTGGCCGCCAAGCCCCAGCAGCACGAGCACTACGTGGCCACACCGGGCATGAACGCCTTGGTCAGGCACTGGGCTGCCCCCACGGCTTTGCACCTGGACACCCTGGTGGAGTTGATTGAGCCCGACCGCCTGAGCGCCGGGCGCTGGCAACTGCAAACTTCAGGCCTGGGCGACACCCGCCAGGTGCACGCCGGCTTTGACGCGGTGCTGCTGGCCCTGCCCGCCACACAGGCCCTGGTCCTGCTGCGCGCCTCTGGCCTGCTGCCCAAGGTGCAAGAGCGCATTGGCCACACTGAAGTGGCCCCCTGCTGGACCCTGATGCTGGCCTTTCCCCAGGCCGTGCGCGGCGCAGCCTTTGGCCCGCACTGGCAGGCCGCACGCAGCGCGCACCACCGTATTTCTTGGCTGGCGCGCGAGACCTCCAAGCCCGGCCGCGAGGCCATTGAGCGCTGGACCGTGCAAGCGAGCCCCGAGTGGTCAGCGCGCCACATTGAGGACAACGCCGAACGCGTCAAGGCCAAGCTGCTGCGCGGCTTCACCGAGATCACCGGCATACGTGCGGCGCCCCCCTACGCCGAGGTGCACCGCTGGCTCTACGCCCAAACCGTCACCCCCCTGGGCCAAAGCCATGTGTGGGACGCCCAACAAGGCCTGGGCCTGTGCGGCGACTGGTGCCTGGGCCACCGGGTGGAAGACGCCTTTGTCTCCGGCCTGGAGCTGGCGCTGACGGTGGCCTGAGCCCGGTTTCATGCCGTATGTGGGCCGCTTTGCGCCCTCGCCCACGGGCTTGCTGCACGCCGGCTCGCTGGTGGCGGCGCTGGCCAGCTGGCTCGATGCCCGCGCCCACGGCGGGCGCTGGCTGGTGCGCATGGAAGACGTGGACACCCCGCGCTGCGTGCCAGGCGCATCTGAGGCCATCTTGCGCCAGCTCGCGGCCTGCGGCCTGCACCCCGACGAGCCACCGGCCTACCAGTCCCAACGCAGCGCGCTCTACCAAACGGCGCTGGACCGTCTGATCGCGCAGGGTCGCGCTTACCCCTGCGGCTGCACGCGGCAAGACATTGCCCGCGCCCAAGCCACGCAAGACCAAGCGCGAGAAAGACATGCAGAGCTGGTCTACCCCGGCACCTGCCGCGAGGGCCTCAAGGGCAAAGCCGCACGCGCCTGGCGCTTTCACACCCAGCCTGGCGTGACCGGTTGGCACGACCGCTGTCTGGGCGAT
>CANHKH010000126.1 GCA_947460165.1 Comamonadaceae bacterium | reverse complement strand
TTTGTTCCGCCACCCCAAAGTGGCGGCGGTGCAGGTCTTTGGCGTGCCCGACCAGCGCTACGGCGAGGAGCTGTGCGCCTGGATCGTGGCCAAGCCCGGGCAGGTGTGCAGCGAGGACGAGATCCGCGCTTTTTGCCGCGAACACATCGCGCACTACAAAACGCCGCGCTACATCCGCTTTGTGGACGAGCTGCCCGTGACCGTGACGGGCAAGCCGCAGAAGTTTGTGATGCGGGAGGTGATGGTGAGGGAGTTGGGAATGAGCGTGGCGTGAATGGCTCCCTCGCCCCTCTGGGGAGAGGGTTGGGGTGAGGGGCACGCGTGAGGACACACACCGTGCCACGCGATGCCCCCACCCCGCCCTCCCCCAGAGGGGGAGGGAGGCATTCGGGGACCGATTCACCCCACCGGCAACTGCCCAAAATTCATCGCCGCCCCCGGCAACTCCTCAAACAAACTCACCCCTTCCACATCCAGCTCCCCCGCATCGGTGGCCATGATTTTGTGCGCCAGAGCGGCTTTGTCAGAGACCTCCAGCTTGCGGTAGATCTCGCGCAGGTGGTGGCGGGCGGTGGCGGGGGCGATGCCTAGGTCGCGGGCAATTTCCTTGTAGCTGGCGCCTTCTGAGAAGCGGTGGGCAATGTCCGATTCGCGCGGAGACAAGCGCCCGCTGGCAGGCACGGGGCGCAGGTCCAGCAGCAGCAATTCACCGGCCTCGTGCAGGCGCACGCTCAAGCGCTTGCCCTGGTAGGCCGTGCCGGCCTGCAAATGGCGGATCAGGGGCTCGGGCAGCAATGGGCCGCTCCATTGCGGCCACTCCAGGCGCAGGCCGGCGGTCAGCGACTGGTCGGCCACGTAGAGCATGCCGCGATGATCGACCACGCCCAGGCAGGCCCGGCCCGCGCTGCGCTTGGCGCGCACGCGCTCCAAGTGCAGCAGCCAGTTCGAACTCAGCGCCGAGGTCAGGTGCGGCATCAGCAGCTGCATGGTGCGCCGCTCGTGCTCTGTGAAAGCGGGTTTGCCCTCCATGCGGTAAACCGACAAAAAAGCCATGAGCTTGAGTTCGGGCAGCAGCGTGACAGTGCACAGGCAGCTGGTGATGCCAAAGCGCGTCATGAGGGACGCCAAACCCGGCGAGGCCAGCAAGGCCTTGCGGCCAAAGTTGACGGTGGAGCCGGGCGCGGCCATGACGGCGTCGGCGATGGTGTCTTCTTCTTTGATGTCGTCCCAAAGGCTGGGGTAAAAATCGGGCAGGTGGTAGGGCAAGGAGGCGTTGATTTCCAGCTCGCCCGTGGACGGCTGCGAGGCCATGCCCCACCAGGCGGCGTCAAAGTCAAAGCGGGCGCTGACCGCGTCCAGCGCCAGGCGCTGGAAATGCTGCATAGGCGCCATGTGGGCCAAGCGGTACAGCTCGAGCAAGGTTTTGCCAAAAGTTTCTGTGTTCATGGTGGGGCGCAAGCTGGCGCCGGCCAAGGCAGAGGTCTGGCGCAAGGACGCCGGCCGGTTCAATATTTTTTGCTGATCCTCACCCATGAGCCGCTTGCCTTTGTTAATCCTCGTGAGCGGACTTCGTTCAGCGCCACAGTTTTTCTTCGGCATTGAAGGCCGCGCCGGGCAGCGGGCCTGGCTGCATGAAGGCCTCAAGCACATTGGCCATGATGCGAGAGACAGGATTGTCAAAATTGCTGCATGGCAGCGCGTGGCTCCAGGCAATGGAGCTGGGCGAGAACACCGCCCCATGGTGCGGCGTGGTGAAGTACACCATGTCGCAGCGCACGCCCGGGTGCTGGGTGCCGCCCATGCCGGGGTGGTTGTACATGATCTCTTCTTGCACCAGAGGGTAGTTGTCGCTGAAACCATCGGAGGCGGCCAGCAGCTTGGCGTGCGGGGGCGAGCCGAGCGACAGGTCATAGCGGTCCACCTCCACACCGGCCGCGCCGCCGCCGGCCAGGCCAAAGTCGCCAAACACTTCTTGGGGCACACCCTCAAAAATCCAGGACACGCTTTTGTGCCAGGAGTCGGCCATGCGCCTGTAGGGCACGGACTGGTCCATGCCTTCGCTGGCAAAGCCTGTGCCCACCAGTTTTTGCGGTGGCCGGCCCCGGTGGCGCCACAGGCCGCTGCGCTCGCCGGTGCTGGCCAGATACCCTTCGCCGGGTCTGGCCTGCCAGGCGCGCGAGCCGCTGTCGAGCTTGCGCACCTCCATGACCCAGGGCTCGTCGTCTCTGAAGCCCGTGACCCAGTAGTAGCCGTTGCCGCTCAGGTACATGAGCCGCCCGCCTTGGGCCAGGTAGTCCTCGGTGGCGTCCATCATGCGCTCGCTGTAGTACTCGGCGTGCGTGCCGTTGAGCACCACTTGGTAGGGCTTGAGCGCGTCCAGGCCTTCGGCGTGCAGGTCAAAGTCGGTGAGCACCTCGTAGTCGATCTTCTGGTGCTCCAGCCAGGCCACGATGGACAGGTCGGCCGGGAACTGCCAGGGCCAGGCCACGCCGGGCATGCGGCATTTGGGCCGCATGTTGATGAGCGGCCGGCGCCACGAGCTCAGGCTGCAGCCCTCGCCGCTGCGGTGGTGGTCGTAGGCGCTCAGGCCAAAGGGCAGGCCGTCGCGGTAGTAGTCCACATCGCTTTGCTGGAACACCGGCACCACCGAAGTGATGGACTGCACGGCGTTGACCTCAAAGGCCAGCTGCGCATTGCCGTAAGCGAGGTAACTGGCGGTGGGAACCAACAGAGCGACGGAGGCCTTGGGAACGCGGGCGCGCACAAAAAAGGGCAGGTACTCCTCGGCCGCCTGCTCGCCCTCCCCCGCCGTGAGCTTGAAGGCATAGCAGCCGCTTTTCAGGTCCTCAGGCACCTGCCATTCAAAGTTGGGGCTCCAGCGGCAGTCGGTGAGCGCGTCGTCGTGGAACTCAATGGCGCCGTACTCCTGGGGCGCCAGGCGGTAGCTGTCGTTGCGGCCGTTCCAGTTCCAGCCAGTTTGCCCGCGTATGGGGCGGTTCATGCCGTGGGCATGCAGGCTGTGCGGGCCGGTGTCGCGCACCTCATCGTCCACGCCCTGGTCGCTCAGGCCCAGCGAGGTGTCCCAGCACGCCAGTGCGCCCGGCACAGCGAGCCCCAGCGCCAGCTGTTCGCGCTGGTCTGACGAGGCGCTGTGGCCCAGCACACCGGGTCGGTCGATCTTGCCGTTAAAACACAGGCTCTTGAACGCGCCGCGCGCCGCGTTGTGCTCGTGGGCGGCGGCGATCAAAAAGCCCGCCTGGGCCTCCTGGGGCTTGACGCGCAGGCGCATCTGCACTTGAGAGCGCAGGTCCAGCGGTGTCACGCGCAGCGAGAGGCGCGAGTTGTAGCGGTTGGCCACCGGCTGCTGGCTGACCCAGGCCTGGCCGGTGGCCGGGTCGTAGCCGGCGCTCACGGCCATCCACACCTGCGGCCACAGCGGCACCTCGGCGGCCACGGCGTCCACCCGCTCGCCGTCGCCCACCCACAGCTCCAGGTGGCCGCTGGGGTTGATGCCCAGCGCCAAGCCGCGCTGGGCCGTCAGGTCCCAGCGGCCCAGAATGACTTGCCGCCCCGCCCCAGGCAGCGTGGGAAACACAAAAGCGTGCAGCGTGAGGGCGCCTGCGGCCAAGGCCAGGCGGCCCTGCGGGTCGTCCACGTTCAGCCAGGCGCCTTGCTGCACGTACTGGCGCTGGGCGGGCCAGGCGCGGTTGATGCTGGACTCCTGCAACTCTTCCACAAAGCCTGGCCCCTCGGGGTGCTCGTCGCCGTGGATCAGCCGCACCAGTTGGGCCTTCACTTCCTGCGCGCCCTCCAGGCTCACATAGGCTTGAATGCGCTGGCCGGCCTTGAGGCTGAGCGGGTCGGTGTAGCCGTGCAATCGGATCTGGGCCATGGTCAGTCAACTCTCCAACAGGTCTTGGCAACGCTTGAGGAACACCGCGTGCGTGGCCTCCTCGATGCTCGAATAGGTTTTGTCGTCCACCACCCGGGGCGGCACGCCGCGCTGGCCCGACAGAGCAATCAGCCGGTAGCTGCGAAAGGGCTGGTCGACCTGCAGGGCGTATTTGTCGGCCATCGCGGCAAAGCGAAAGTGATGCAGCAAGCGCGTGAGCGGCTCGCTGTGCTGGCCCCAGGGGCTGAGCCGGTGCTCGGCCAGCACCTCGGGGCTGACCAGGGGTTTGAGCTGCTCGCGCACGCGCTGGTCGTGGCGGCGCAGGGCAATGGCGCTTTTGTCGGGCATCTCGATGGCCTCCTCGGGCATGACTTCGCCACCCGACTGGGTGCGGGCGGCGCGGGCTTCGCTTTTCTTTTTCTCGCGCCAGGCACGGAACTGCGCGCGCAGGCCAAACAGGCCCGCGCGGGTGAACAGCACGGTGGCCAGCATCAGGCTGCCAATGAGCACCAGGCGCCAGGGGCCCCAGTCCACCAGCAGCTTGTCGATGACCACCACGATGAGCGTGCCCACCACCGCGCCTTCGGCCGTGCCCAGCCCGCCAATGACGATCATGGCCAGCAGCAGCAAGAGGTTGTCCAGGCCAAAGAGCGAGGGCGAGGCGCCCTGGAAATGCGCGCCGTAAAAGCCGCCTATGGCTCCGAGCGCAATGGAAGAAATCAGGAACACCTGCAAGCGCGCCTGGCTCACATTGATGCCGCAGGCCTGGGCAAAAGCCTCTTGCTTCTCGGGCGCGCTGCGCAGCAGGCGGCCCAGGCGCTGGCCATTGACCGCGCGGTACAGCGCCAGGGCGCAGAGCATCACGGCAAAGCAGGCAAGGTAAGCCAGCACCAGGGAGGCGGTGGGGTCCAGGTCGGCGGGCAGGTAACTGTCGGCACCAAAGAGGCCGCCGGTGGCCGAGCCCAGGGCCTGCGACTGCACCACCGACACCCGGCACAGCTCAACCACCCCCATGGTGAGCAGCGCGTAGTAAAAGCCCTCCAGCCGCATGGCCGGCAGCGCAATCAACAGGCCAAACACGCCGCCCGTGGCGGCCCCCACGCCCACCATGCCCCACCAGGGCAAGCCGTGCTCAATGGACAGCCAGGCGCCGCTGTAGGCCCCCACCCCCACGATAGCCAAGCTCGCCAGCGAGAAGATGCCGGCCGTGCCAATGACCAACATCCACACCAAGTTGATGGCGGCATACAGCGCAAAGATGGCGGCGGCCGACAGCAAGCTGCTGCTGTCCAGTGCCACGCCGGCCACAGGCGGCAGCACCGCCAGCAGCGCCAGGCCCAGCAGCCACCACAGCGGGCGCTTGTCCAGCAGCTTGATCTCGCGCGAGAGGTCTTTGGCGTTGAAGCGGCCTTGCGTGTGCAGCACGGTGCGGCGCGTGAAGGGGTAGCGCCAGCGCACCCAGGCCGAGTCGGTGTGGCCGCGCCAGCGCGGCAGCCAGTGGCGCGCGCCCACCAGGTATTTGCGAGGAGATGTGTTCATGGCAGTCATTCCCGCGTGTGGGACAGCAGCCCACCCAACCCACGCGGGCGCCACAGCAGCACCGCAATGATGAAAAGAAACTGGGTGATGAGCACATACTGCCCGCCCAAGAAGGCGCCGGTCAGCGCCTCCACCAAGCCGACCAAGAACGCGGCCACCACCGCCCCAGGGACCGACCCCAGGCCACCGGCCAGCGCCACGATGAGCCCCTTGACCAAGGGCGTGGTGCCCGCAAAAGGACTGACAAAATAGGTTTGCGACAGCAGCACCGCCGCCAGCCCCGCCAGCGCGCCGGTGACGGCCATGACCACCAGCGCCGTCTGGCGAACGCCTATTCCCACCAGGGCCGCGCCCTCGGGGTTTTGCATCATGGCGCGCACCTGCAGGCCCATGCGGCTGCGCGTCATCCACAGCAGTGTCAAGCCCATGAGCAGCAGCGCGCAGACGATGGCGCCGCCCTTGTCGGCCTGGATCTGCCAGCCCCCCAGGCTCCAGGGCGCCGTGCCAAAGAGCGGCGGCAGGCTCTTGGCATTAGGGCCAAAGACCGTGAGCAGGCCCTGCACGCCCAGCAAACTCAATGCCAGCGTGGCCACGAGGCTGCGCACCACAAAGTTGGGTTTGTCGTGCAGGGGAATGAAGGCCACGCTGCAGATCAAGAGTCCGCACAGCGCGCCCGAAATCAGCCCGCCGCCCAGCACCGCCCAGGGCGCGGTCGACACCCATTGCGCCGTGGCCCAGGCGCCGTAGCCGGCCACGGCAAAGCTCAGGCCATGGGCCATGTTGATCAGGCCCAGGCTGGCAAACACAATGGACACGCCCAGCGCCAGCAGCGCGTAGATGCAGCCCAGGGTGAGCGCGGTCAGCGCCACAAAGCCGAGGTCGACCTCCATCAGGCGCTCCCCTTGAGCTGGCCCGCGTGCATCCCCAAGGTGCGACTGACGCGGCCGCTGAGCAGCGCCAGGTTCTGCTCGGCAATCACCATGGCGCCTTGGCCCATGTCGATCTGCATGAGCGCGTCCACCACGGCCCGGCTGATCTTGGGTGCCAGGCCCAGCGAAGGCTCGTCCACCAAATACAGCTTGGCCGGCGTCATGAGGCCGCGGGCGAGCGAGACCATGCGCCGCTCGCCGCCCGAGAGCGTGCCCACGGGCGAGGCCAGCAGCTTGCGCAGCGGCTCAAACACGGCCAGCAAGGCCTCGCGCCGCTCACGCCGCTGGCGCCAGGCGGCGTGGGTGAAAGCGCCGCAGTCCAGGTGCTGCGCCACCGTGAGGCCCGGGAAAATGGCGTCGCCCTGCGGCATGTGCGCCAGACCCGCGCGCACGATGCGGTGGGTGTGCCGCCCCGCAGCCCCGCTGCGGCTGCCGCCCACCTCGCGGCCGGCCAGCTCAATGGAGCCGCGCTGCCAGTCCGTCAGGCCGCTGATGGCGCGGAACAGCGTGGACTTGCCGTGGCCGTTGAGGCCAATCAGCGCGACGCGCTCGCCCGCATGCACCGTGACATCCAGATCGTGCAGCACTGTGAGCGCACCGTAGCCGGCCGACAAACCCCGCACCTGCAACACTGGCTGGTTCATCACGCGTGGGCCTCGGCTTCAAAATAAGCCGCCCGCACGCGCGGCTCGTCAAACACCTTCTCGGGCTGGCCTTGGGCAATCACCTCACCCGCGTCCAGCACCACCACGCGGTGGGCCAATGCAGCCAGCAGCTCCAGCCTGTGCTCCACCAGCAGCACGGCCATGCCCAGCTCCTGCGCGGCAAAGCGCAAGATGGCATCGATCGCATCCACCTCGGCGTTGATCAGCCCCGCCGCCGGCTCGTCCATCAGCAGCACCTGGGGCCTGCGCATCAACAGACAAGCGAGCAGCAGGCGGCGCCTGTCCAGCGTGCCCAAGGCCACCGCCGGGGTGGCCCCTGGCACCACCAGGCCCACTTGGCGCGCGGCCCACTCGGCGTCATGCGCGCTCAAAAAAGGCCTGAAGGCTTGGCGGGCTGCGCGGAACACCTCGTTCACACTCAAGAGCTCGGGCACCACCGGGCTCTGGTAGGTGCGCGCCACCCCCAGCCGGGCACGCTCGTGCAGCGGCAAGGCGGTGATGTCCCTGCCCTTGAAAAACACCTGGCCTTGGCTGGGGGGCAGGCGCCCACTCAAGATCTCAAACAAAGTGGTTTTGCCCGCCCCATTGGGGCCGACCACGCCCAGCACATCGCCCGGGCGCACGGCCAGCGAGACACCGCTGAGCACCACGCGCGCACCAAAGGCCTTGCCCAAGCCGGTGCAGTGGAACAAAGGAGGGGCGGTCATGGCCTGGGCTTTACTTCATCCAGGGGGCGGGCGTGAACTTGGCCTCTTTCAAGGCATCGGGCGCAATCGCCAGGTGCTGACCGCCTTGCACCTGCAAGAACAGGTGCGCGATGCCCTCGTCCACGTTTTTGACCTCCAGCGGGTAATGCAGCGGTGCCTGGTTGGCATTGTCAAAACGGTAAAACCCATTCACACCGCGGTAAGTGCCCTTGCGGATCTCGGCATTGACAGCGGCAAAATTCTCGGGCTCGGCCCGGCCCCAGGCCTGCGCGAGGATGTGCACGGTGTCGTAGCCACCGCCGGTATAGACCAAGCCCATGGGCTTGCCCTGGAGCTTGTACTCTTCGGTGTAGAGCTTGCGAAATGCCCGGCCTCGGTCGGTGGCGTTGACGCCATACACCGTGCCCCACACAAAGCCTTCGGCCGCAGGGCCGGCCAGCTGCAAAAACTCGGGCTGCGAGGGACCGTACTGCAAATACACCAGCGCGCCAGGCACGGGGTTGGCTGCGAACTGCTTGGCAAAAGCCGCCAGCTCGGCCGCCACCCAGTGGTTGATCATGATCACGCCCGCGCCGGTTTTCTTGAGGTCCTGCAGCACCGGCCCCCAGTCTTGCACGGGGAACTGAATTTGCGTGACCCGGGCCACCTCAAATTTGCCACGCGACTTGAACTGCGCCTCGGCGGCTTTGGTGATGGTCTGGGTGTAAGCGATTTGCTCGGTGACGATGTGCACTTTGCGGTTGACCGG
>CANHKH010000125.1 GCA_947460165.1 Comamonadaceae bacterium | reverse complement strand
TCTGCGCCTTGCTCGGTCTGGGACTGTGCACGCCTCCTCTTTGGGCGCAGACCGCAGCGCCCCTGTCCACCAAAGAAGCGCGGGCCAACGCCACATCGAGCGCGCAGCTTTTCTACCAGCTCTTGGTCGCAGAAATGAGCGCGGCCAACGGCGACGTGGGCTCGGCCGTGAGCTTGCTGCAGGACGCGGCCCGCAAGAGCGGCGATGCGCAGATTTACAAGCGGGCCACCGACCTGGCCCTGAGCGCCCGCGCCGGTGAAAACGCGCTCCAAGTGGCCCGCAGCTGGCGCCAAGCCCATCCCCGCTCGGCTGAAGCGAATCGGTACGTGCTGCAGATTTTGCTGGCCATGAACCGTGTGGCTGAGACCCAGGAGCCCTTGAAGACCTTGCTTGAATTGACGCCCGAGCCAGAGCGAAGCGGCCTGCTGGGCTCATTGCCGTCCTTGTTTGGCCGAGCCAGCGATAAAAAGCTTGCCGCCCAAGTGATGGAGCAAGCGCTGGTCAACGCACTGGCCGATGCCAAAACCGCCGCTTCGGCCTGGACCAGCGTGGCGCAAATGCGCGCGGGGGCCTCTGACTTTCCTGCCGCACTTGACGCCATTGGGCGCGCGCAAGCCGTCAATGCCCAACACGTGCCCGCCGCGCTGACGGCTGTGGACCTGATGGACAAAAACCGTCCACAGGCCGAGCAACGCGTTAAAAAATACCTGGACAGCACCCCTGCACCCGCACCGCAGGTGCGCCTGGCCTATGCCCGCAGCCTGATGGATTTGCAGCGCCTGCGCGACGCCCAATCGCAGCTGGAGTTGCTGACCCGCGAGCGGGCCGACCTGGCCGAAGGCTGGCTGCTGCTGGGCTCTTTGCAGCTGGACATGCCAGGCCAGGCCCAGGCCGAGGCCTCGCTCCAGCGCTATTTGGAGCTCAGCCCGCCCCAAGCGGCCAACAACCGGGGCCGAGCCCAGGCCCACCTGATGCTGGCGCAGCTGGCAGAAAAAAAGGGCGACCTCGCTGGTGCTGAACGCTGGTTGGCGCTGGTGGGCAGCAGCGAGCTGGCGGTGCAAACCCAAAGCCGGCGTGCCGCGCTCTTGGCCCGCCAGGGCAAGATGGACGAGGCCCGCGAGCTCATTCGCAAGCTGCCCGTGCGCGAGCCAGGCGATGCCCGCAGCAAGCTGCTGGCAGAAGCGGGCTTGCTGCGCGAGTTCAAGCTGTACGCGGCCGCCTTTGACTTGCTGGCACCCGCGCTGGCCGCGACACCCGACGACGTGGACATGGCCTATGAGCAGGCCATGCTGGCTGAAAAAATGAACCGCCTGGACGTCATGGAGCAGCTCCTCAGGCGCGTGATTCAGACCAAGCCCGACTACCACGCCGCCTACAACGCCCTGGGCTACTCCCTGGCCGACCGGGGCCTGCGCCTGCCCGAGGCCAAGCAGCTCATCCAAAAGGCCTTGGAATTTGCGCCTGCGGACCCTTTCATTCAAGACAGCCTGGCCTGGGTGGAGTTTCGCCTGGGCAATCGCCAAGAAGCCTTGCGCGTGATCGAGATCGCCTACAAAGCCAGGCCAGACGCCGAAATTGCCGCGCATTTCGGGGAAATTTTGTGGAGCCTGGGCCAGCGCGAGCGGGCACAGCTCATTTGGCGCGAGGGGCTGCAACTCAATGCCGAGAATGAAACCCTGCTGGAAACCCTCAAGCGCTTACAGGTCAAGCTTTGAGTCCTTTGGTAATGAATGCCATGCGCTTGCCGCGCCGCAATCTGCTGCTGGGCAGCACCGCTGCGGCACTCCTGCTGATGGGCTGCGCGCCCCTGAGACCACCTGGCCCACGGCCGCCAGACCACTGGAGCGGGCGGCTGAGTTTGTCGGTGCGCAGCGAGCCTGCGCAGTCCTTTTCAGCTGGGTTTGAGCTCAGCGGCCGCGCCGAAGCGGGCGAGTTGCTGCTGAGCACCCCCCTGGGCACCACTTTGGCACAAGCCCGCTGGAGTCCTGGACAGGCTGGGCTGGTCTCGGGCGGGCAAGAGCGCCGCTTTAACTCCATCGATGAACTCTTGCGCGAGCTCACGGGCACCACCTTGCCGCTGGCTGCGCTTTTTGATTGGCTGCGCGGCATCCCCACAGAGGCGCAGGGCTGGGAAGCGGACCTGGCCCACAGTGCAGACGGCCGCCTGGTCGCCCGACGCTCAAGCCCAGCGCCTCTGGTGGAGTTGCGGCTTTTGCTGGACCTCTGAGGCCGGAATTTGACTTCGGTTTTTTGCAAGCACGCTCTGCCATGAAAGCCCTCTACGATGTGCTGGCCCCGGCCAAGCTCAACCTTTTTTTGCACATCACTGGCCGCCGCGCCGACGGCTATCACCTGCTTCAATCGGTGTTCATGCTGATCGACTGGTGCGACAGGCTGCACTTTGAGGTGCGCAGCGACGGCATCATCAGCCGCTCTGACACCAGCGCACAGCCGCTGCCCGCCGACGACCTGTGCGTGCGCGCCGCCCGCGCCTTGCAAGCGGCCACGGGCACACACTTGGGCGCGCACATTCACCTGGAAAAGCACATTCCCGCGCAGGCGGGCATGGGCGGCGGCTCGTCTGATGCGGCCAGCTGCTTGTTGGCCCTGCAGCGCCTGTGGGGCGTGCGGCTGCCTGCCGACGAGCTGGGGGCGCTGGCGCTGAGCTTGGGCGCCGATGTGCCTTTTTTCCTATTTGGCGGCCATGCCTGGGTGGAGGGGGTGGGCGAGCAGCTCAGCCCTATCACCTTGCCGGCCGCCCGCTTTTGGGTCATCAAACCGGCCAGTGGCTTGTCTACGCCTGCGATATTCAACTCGCCAGGCCTCAAACGCGATTCTGATGCTGCTACAATCTTGAGCTTTGCTGCACACAGTTCTGACCGAATTTTTGAATTTGGCCGCAACGATTTGCAGCCGGTGGCCCAACAACTTTGCCCGGACATCAGCCAAGCGCTTGAATGCTTGTCTGCCCAGGGATTGCAGGGCCGAATGACCGGCTCAGGCAGCGCGGTGTTTGCGCCTGTTCCTGCGGGATGTCCTGCGGAAACAGGACCCAACGCCTGCTTTCCCGGCTTGCCGGACCAGTGGCAGGCCAGACCGTGCAGCAACCTGGAAATACATCCATTGGCGGGTTGGTAAACTCATCCATTGGGTCTCTGGGCGATGAAATAAAGGGTCGTCCGTCGCTTGCGGCGGGTGTCCTGTGTAGGGGAGTAGCCAAGTTGGTCAAGGCACCGGATTTTGATTCCGGCATGCGAGGGTTCGAGTCCTTCCTCCCCTGCCAAACCACAACGGCCTTGGCCGAGCACGCTGCCGTGCAGTGCTCGGGCAAAGGCCTTTTGTTGAGTCATCATTGAGTTTCACCTCGCCCAGACATGCAAGCTCCTCAACCTGATTTTCTGGTGTTCACTGGCAACGCCAACCCCAGCCTGGGCCTGGAAATTGCCACCAGCCTGGGCACCAGTTTGGGTTCGGCCCAAGTGGGTCGCTTCTCAGACGGTGAGGTCACGGTCGAAATTCAGCAAAACGTGCGCGCCCGCGACGTGTTTGTGGTGCAGTCGACCTGCGCGCCCACCAACGACAACCTGATGGAATTGCTGATCATGGTGGATGCGCTCAAGCGCGCGTCGGCCGAGCGCATTTCCGCGGTCATCCCCTATTTTGGTTACGCCCGCCAAGACCGGCGCCCGCGCTCTGCCCGCGTGCCCATCACGGCCAAGGTGGTGGCCAACATGCTGCAGGCGGTGGGCGTGTCGCGCGTGCTGACCATGGACTTGCATGCCGACCAAATTCAGGGCTTTTTTGACATCCCGGTCGACAACATTTACGCCTCACCCGTGCTCTTGGGCGACCTGCGGCAAAAAAACTACACCGACTTGATTGTGGTCAGCCCCGACGTGGGCGGCGTGGTGAGGGCGCGGGCGCTGGCCAAGCAGCTGGGCTGCGACATGGCCATCATCGACAAACGCCGGCCCAAAGCCAATGTGTCCGAGGTGATGCATGTGATTGGCGACATTGAGGGGCGCAACTGCGTGATCATGGACGACATGATCGACACCGCAGGCACCTTGGTCAAAGCTGCCGAGGTGCTCAAAGAGCGCGGTGCCAACAAGGTCTACGCCTATTGCACACACCCGGTGTTTTCGGGCCCGGCCATTGAGCGTTTGTCCAAGGGCGAGGCCCTGGACGAGATTGTCATCACCAACACCATTCCGCTGAACGCCACTGCCCAGGCGTGCGGCAAGATTCGCCAACTCTCTGTGGCCCCGCTGTTTGCAGAAACCATTCAGCGCATTGCCAAGGGAGAGTCGGTCATGAGTTTGTTCTCGGACCAGGACCACCTGTTCTGACCCGAAAACATTGAGCCGGCGGCCGAGAAGCCGCCATGTTGTCACGAGGCGCTGACTGGTCGCGGTCCGCCTCTTCAGGAGAAAACCATGAAATTCGTCGCTTTTGAGCGCAAGCTGCAAGGTACGGGTGCGAGCCGCCGTCTGCGCAATTCGGGCCGCACGCCCGGTATCGTTTACGGTGGCACGGGTGAGCCCGTTCTGATCGAGCTGGACCACAACGCGCTGTTCCACGCCATCAAGAAAGAAGCCTTCCATTCCTCCATCCTCGACATGGAATTGAATGGCCAAGAGCACAAAGTCTTGCTGCGTGACCTGTCCATGCACCCCTTCCGCCAGCAAGTCCAGCACGTGGACTTCCAGCGCGTGGACGCCACCACCCGCATGACCGTGAAGGTGCCTCTGCACTTCAGCGGTGAAGAGAACTCGCCCGCCGTCAAGGCCGAGAAATGCCTGGTCAACCACGTCGTCAATGAGCTGACCGTGACCTGCTTTCCCGCCGACATCCCCGAGTTCATTGCGGTGGATTTGAGCGGCATGAAAAAAGGCGCTTCGCTGCACGTCAACGACATCACCCTGCCCAAAGGCGTGAAGTTCGTGGTCAAAGGCCAGGCCAACCCGGTGTTGGCGTCGGTGACCGTGATCGAAGAAGAAGTTGAAGTCGCGCCAGTGGCCGCACCTGCTGCGGACGCCAAAGGCAAAGGCAAGAAGAAGTAATTCTTCCTGACGCCGCCCACAGGCCCATGCCCTCGCAAGAGGCATGGGCCTTTTGCTTGGTGCAAGCCGCATCCTTGACAATCCACACATGATCAAACTTCTTGTCGGCCTGGGCAACCCGGGCAGCGAGTACGAGGGCACGCGCCACAACGCGGGTTTTGGGTGGGCCGAGGCCGCTGCGCGCGAGCTCAAACTGTCTTTGACCATGGACAGAAGCTACCACGGCCAAGTCGCCAGAGGCCAGGTGCGCGGGCAAACCGTGTGGCTGCTCAAACCGCAGACCTTTATGAACCTGTCGGGCAAATCGGTGGCGGCGCTGGCGCGGTTTTTCAAAATCCAACCGGCCGAGATTTTGGTGGCGCACGATGAGCTGGACCTGCCGCCCGGGCAGGTCAAGCTCAAGTTTGGTGGCGGCCATGCAGGCCAAAACGGGCTGCGCGACATCCATGCGCAACTGGGCACGGGCGACTACTGGCGGCTGCGCATTGGCATAGGCCATCCAGGCGACAAATCTGAGGTCTCCAACTGGGTGCTGGGCAAACCCCGCCCCGAGCAGCGCACAGCCATGGAGGAGGCGGTGGCGCGCAGCATACAGGCCCTGCCCTGGCTTTTAGATGGCGAGATGGAGACCGCCACGCAGCGCATACACACGGCCGCACCGCCCCGGCCCAAGCCGCCTAGAAAGGCACCGGATGGGCCCAAAGAGGCCACCGCCACTGCCGCGGCAAACACCACTGCGCCACCCAGCACTTAAGCCCAGGCAGCACTGAAGCTCTTAAGGCTTGTCCACCCGCGTGGCCAAGCCCGCCAGGCTTTGCAGCCGGGTGTACTTGTGCATGAGCTGGTCGCGGCTTTCCACATGATCGGGGCACACCGGAATGCAAGACACTGGGCAGACCTGCACGCACTGCGGCTCGTCAAAGTGGCCCACGCATTCGGTGCACTTGCTGGCCTCAATTTGGTAGATCTCCGGCCCTAAAAAAATCGCCTCATTCGGGCACTCGGGCTCGCAGACATCGCAGTTGATGCATTCGTCGGTGATCATCAAGGCCATGGCGCAGCTCCTTTAGGCGGCGGGCGCATGGGCGGCCAGCAGCTCGCGGGCAATGGCGGGGCTGACCATTTGCGTCACGTCGCCGCCCAGCTTGCTGATCTCGCGCACCAAGGTGCTGCTGATGCACTGCACCTGGGCATCGGGCAACAAAAACACCGTGTCGACCTGGGGCCGCAGCTTGCGGTTCATGGCGGCCATTTGGGACTCGTAGTCAAAGTCCGTGAGGTTGCGCACGCCACGCACCACGACGCTGGCGCCGTGGGCCGCGCAAAAGTCCATGATCAGCCCCTCGAAAGGCAGCACCTTGACGCGGCCCAGGCCCTCCACGGCGGCCTGCACTTGGCTCACGCGCTGGGCCAGGCTGAACAAGGTTTTCTTGTGGTGCGCCACCGCCACGGCCACCACCAGCTCGTCAAACAAGCCGGCGGCGCGCGCGACCACGTCGGCGTGCCCCAAGGTGTAGGGGTCAAAAGTTCCGGAGTAAACCGCAATGCGGGGAGCAGGTAAGGCCATGGCTTAAATTATGCCCCTGCCACCCTGATCCTGAGGACCGCAAGCCTTTGTCAGCGGGTCAAGTGGTCTTGTATGACTTGGGCCAACACGGCGATACCAGCGCGTATCTGAGACTCGTCGGCGGTGGTAAATGACAGGCGCAAATTTTCGTGCCCTGGGTTGGCCGCAAAAAACGCCGCCCCCGGCACAAAAGCCACGCCACGGGCCACTGCATGGGGCAAAAGAGCCGCCGCGTCCATGCCTTGCGGCAGTTGGAGCCACAAAAACATGCCGCCCAAGGGGCGGTTCCAGCGCACACCCAGACCGTTCATCTCTTGCGCCAAGGCGCCCAGCATGGCCTGGCATTGCTGCTTATAAAGCTCACGGATGCTGGGCACATGGCGAGCCAAAAAGTCGCCCTGCAGCACCTCGGCCACCAGCCGCTGGTTGAAGCTGGGCGTGTGCAAATCGGCCGCTTGCTTGGCTTGCAGCAGCTTGGGGTAGAGGCTGGGCGGCGCCACCACGTAACCCAGCCGCAATCCCGGCGCCAAAATTTTGGAAAACGAGCCCAGGTAGACGCTGGCCTCGGGGCAGCGAGAACACAAGGACGCAGGCGGCGCTTCATCAAACCACAGATCGCCATAGGGGTTGTCTTCAATCAGAGGGAGCCCGCCCTCTTGCAGCACCTGGACCAGCGCTTGGCGACGGCCTTCACCCATGGTGCGGCCGGTGGGGTTTTGGAAATTGGGCAGCAGGTACATGAAACGCGCTTTCTGACCCAGCTGAGCCAAAGTGGCGCGCAAGTCCTCGGGCACAGGGCCTTGCTCGTCGCAGGCCACGCTGTGCACCACGGGCTCCATGGGCGCAAAAGCCTGCAAGGCGCCCAGGTAAGTGGGCGACTCGACCACGATGGGGCTGGCCGCGTCAATCAACACCTTGGCCAGCAGGTCCAGGCCCTGCTGGCTGCCCGTGGTGATCAGCACCTGCTCGGGGCTCACGCGCAGACCCTGGTGCGCCAGCAGGTCTTGCGCCACCCACTCGCGCAAGGCGGGCAAGCCTTCGCTGGCGGCGTACTGCAAAGCACTTTGACCCTGGGTGCGCAGCACCTTGTCGCTGGCCTGGCGCAGCGCGTCCACCGGAAATGTGTGGGCCGAAGGCAACCCGCCAGCAAAGCTGATGATGCCGGGCCTATCCGTGACTTTGAGAATCTCGCGCAGCACGGAGGGGTTCATCTTGTGCGCGCGCTGGGCCAGGGTGAAAGTCATGGTGTGCCTTGAAGTGACCGGCTTCAATATAAATCAAATTCATCAATTAGCAGCTGTTGTCGCGCATGAAATATCACACCAAACACCTCCAAACAGAGGCTGTGGTGTCGCCTGCAGGGCCCCGGATTTTGTAGGAGCTGGCCTGCCGGCCAATCGTGCCGGTCAACGGGCATCACCTCCTGCAAACATTCGCCAGCAGGCTGGCTCCTGATAGAGAGAAAAGTCTCAGGCCTGGCGGCGCACCACAAGGTGAAAGTGCACCATCCCGGCCTTGCCATGGCGGTACAACTCCAGCCCCATAGGCGCCAGGCGCTCCTCGCCCCAGGCTTCGGGCGCTTCCAGGTAAATAAAGCCGGGCTCGGCCACGGCGCGAGCGGCCGCCTCCAGGGCGGGCGCAAAAAGCGCCGACTCAAAAGGCGGGTCCAGCAAAATCAACTGCTGGCTGGCAGGCGCCAGGCGCCTGAGCAGGGCCACGCCGTCGATGCGCTCGACCTTGACGGCGGCGGCGCCCAATTTGAGCTGCAGGGCTTTGAGGCGCAGCACCAAGTCGGCGTCTTGCTCGCCCATCCACACGGCGGCCGCGCCCCGTGAGGCGGCTTCCAGCCCCAGCGCGCCTGTACC
>CANHKH010000124.1 GCA_947460165.1 Comamonadaceae bacterium | reverse complement strand
TGGCTGCACCACCGCCGGTCGGGGGAGTCTTTGGCGCCGCATTCGGCAGGCTTTTTTATTGCTGTGGTTTTGTTCTGCGCGTGGGACGTGTTCACCAATGTGTACGCTGGTCACAGCCTGCAGGACGCTTTGAAGGTGTTAAGCCGTGACCTGCGGCCCTTGGTCTTTGTGCCCATTTTGTGGGCCTTGTTTGCCAACCCCAGGCTGGCCCGCTTTGCCTTGTGGGCCTTGTTGGTGTGCGCCATTTTGTTGGCTGCGCTTAATTTGGTGCTGACGCTGACCGGCCAAGTGCAGCAAGGTCAGTATTTCACCAAGGGCCTGACCCATTTGTCGCACTTGTACGGCCAGGTGCTGGTGGGCTTGGTGTTTGTGCTGGCGCAAGTGTTTTTGCTCAAGCCGCGCTGGCGCTGGTGGGCGGGCGCCTCCATCGCGGTGCTGATTTTGTCTTTGTTGTTGGCCAGCGAGCGGCGCACAGGTTGGTTGCTGCTGGCGGCCGGTTTTGGCGTGTGGGCCTTGCTCAATGCCAAGCTCTTGTTTGTGGGCAAGTACAAATGGTGGGTGGTGTTGGCCTTTTTGGTGGCTCTTGTGGCTGCGCTTTTTTCAGACATTGTCAGCACCCGAATGGCCCAGGCCTGGAAGGAGTACACGCATTTTGTTTCTCTCACGCCGCAAGAAAGAGCTGTCACGGCCTTTGGCTCGGTGTCGCTGCGTTTGCAATACGCGGTGACTGCGTGGGCGGCCATCGAACAAAGCAATTGGTGGGTGGGGGTGGGCAGCATTGACTTGGCCAAGGCCTACCAAGCCGCAGCCACCTCTTTGGGCGTGGGGCCATCCGCGTGGGACACCTTCAACTGGCGAAACCCGCACAACGAATACCTGTTCATGTGGGTCACCAAAGGCTTGGTGGGTCTGGGTCTGTACCTGGCGATTTTTGTGCTGGCTTGCCGTGCGGCATGGTTCAAGCAAGACGAGGTGCAGCGGGTCGGTTTGCTGGTGTTTGTGTTTTTGTTCATGCTCAGCATCACTGCCAATTCCATGGTGATTGACATGCCAGAAGGGCACTTGACCATGTTGGTGCTGCTGATTTTCCTGGCGCCCAAGCGCTTGGGTTTCTTAGGCTCCCATGGGCAAAGTGATGCTTAGGCGGGAGTCGCCCCATGTTTGATGGGCCTTCCCGACATGGTCAATGCAGATTCGGTTTGACTCATTCGCTTTGCTTGCGGCACCCGGCGCAGGGGTTTGGCCTCATTTTTTTTACCTGTGATCCGTTTTGAACTTGCTCAGCGTCACCGTCATCACCCACAACGAAAGCAGCAACATCGCTGCTTGCTTGGCCTCGGTCGGCTTTGCCGACCAGCGGGTGGTGGTAGATTCAGGCAGCACCGACGACACGGTGGCCCAGGCCCGGCAGGCCGGGGCCGAGGTCAGTGTGCATGCCGACTGGCCCGGCTTTGGGCCGCAAAAAAACCGGGCTTTGGCCTTGGCCACGGGCCACTGGGTCTTGTCGCTGGACGCCGATGAGCGGGTCAGCCCTGAGTTGCAGCAAGAAATCTTGCAGCAACTGGCCCGCGTGCTCCCAGGCCAGTTGGTGGCCTTTGAAATTCCGCGCCTGACCCAGTTTTGCGGTGTCTGGATACGCCACTGCGGCTGGACCCCTGACCATGTGCTGCGTTTGTTTCGCCGCGGCCAGGCCCACTTCAGTGAGGACCTGGTGCACGAGTCGCTGCGCCTGCAAGACGCTGCCACCCCGGTGCTGCGCTTGAAAAATCCCTTGTTACATTACAGCTACCCCACGCCTGAACACTACTGGCGCAAACTCGAGCGCTACAGCCGTGATTGGGCACGCCAGCGCCATGCCCAAGGCCGGCGAGTAGGCATGATGCGCGCAGGTTTGTCAGGTTTCGTAGCTTTTGTTCGCAGTTATGTGTTCCGTCTGGGCTTTTTAGATGGTGCCATGGGTTTTGCCGTGTGTACCATGCAGGCTCAAGCGGCTTTTGGAAAATATTTTGAGTTGTATTGTTTGGGTCGACAAAGTGACAAACCAAAGCAAGAGTGAGTGGCCGGCCGCCAGGCGCGGCTTCATGCGGCACGCAGCGGGCGCTTGTGCGCTGGCAGCCTGGGGGCCTGCACTGGCCCAGTTCAGGGTGGAGGTCTCGGGCATAGGGGTGACGCAACTGCCCATTGCGCTCCCGGTTTTTCGGGGCGAGGCCTCGGCACCGCAAAAAATTTCCTCCATTGTGCGCGCTGATCTCGAGCGCAGCGGCGTCTTTCGCAGCGCCGACGCGGCGGGCGTGGTGGCCGATGAAAGCAGCCGACTCGACCCTGCCGTCTGGCGCCAGCGCGGGGCTGATTTTCTGGCCACCGGCAGCATCAGCGCCCTGGCCGACGGCCGTTTTGACGTGCGTGTGCGCCTGTGGGACGTGGTGCGTGTCCAAGACATGGGTGGTCAAAGCTACGCCGTCAGCGCGGCCGAGCTGCGCTTGGTGGCGCACCGCATTGCCGACTTTATCCATGAAAAGCTCACCGGCGACAAAGGCGTGTTTGCCACCCGCATCGCCTACGTCACGCGCACGGCTCAGCGCTACCACCTGTGGGTGGCCGACTCTGACGGCGAGAGCGCGCAGTCGGCATTGAGCAGCCCCGAGCCCATCATTTCGCCCTCTTGGTCACCCAATGGTGCGCAATTGGCCTATGTGTCGTTTGAGTCGCGCAAACCGGTGGTCTACGCCCACGAGTTGGCCACCGGCAGGCGCCGTTTGCTGGCCAATTTCAGAGGGTCCAACAGCGCGCCCACCTGGTCGCCAGACGGTCGGCAGTTGGTGGCCACGCTCAGCCGCGACGGCGGCTCACAGCTGTTTGCCATCGACCCGGCCGGCGGCGAGCCCAAGCGCCTGACCCAGTCCAGCAGCATAGACACCGAGCCCGTGTTCTCGCCGGACGGGCGCAGCATTTATTTTGTGAGTGACCGGGGTGGCGCGCCGCAAATTTACCGCATGCCTGCAGCCGGCGGCAATGCCGAGCGCGTGACCTTCACTGGCAGCTACAACATTTCACCAACACCCAGCCCCGATGGCAAGTTCCTCGCTTACATCTCTCGCGTGGGCGCGGCCTTCAAGCTACATCTGATGGACCTGGCCAACTCCAACGTGAGCGCCTTGACCGACACCTCGGCCGACGAGAATCCGAGCTTTGCACCGAACAGCCGGCTTATTTTGTACGCCACCCAGTTGCAAGGGCGCGAGGCCCTGATGACGACCACCCTGGACGGTCGCATCAAGGCCCGTTTGGCTGGGCAAAGCGGTGACATCCGTGAGCCTGACTGGGGACCGTTTCTGCGCTGATGCTGAGCCAGTGTCATTTCTTTTTTCACCATTTTTATTTCAAAGGAATTTTCATGACCTCTGCTTTGTCCAAGATCGCTTTTTGTGCCGTGGTTCTCTCACTGGCCGCTTGCGGCTCCAGCGTCAAGCTCAGTGACGTGCCTGTGGAAGACCGTGCGGGATCCTCCGGCCAGGCGGCCAATGCAGCCGGTGCGGGCGGTGCTGCCGGCGCAGCTGCTGGCGCTGGCGGTGCAAACACCGGCGCTGCTGCTGCCAGGACGGTGGCGCCCGTGGCCTTGGCCCCTGTCGAATCTACAACTGCGGGCCCCGCCAATGTCGCGCGTTTGATTTTCTTCGACTACGACAGCTTTGTGATCAAGCCTGAATTCCAGTCCGTCATCGACGGCCACGCCAGGTTCCTCAACACCAACAAAGCCCGCCGCGTCACCCTCGAAGGCCATACCGACGAAACTGGTGGTCGCGAATACAACCTGGCCTTGGGTCAAAAACGCGCCGAGGCCGTGCGCCGCGCTCTGGGGCTGCTCGGTGTCAGCGAGAGCCAGGTCGAGCCAGTGAGTTTTGGCGAAGAAAAGCCCTTGTCCACCGGTTTGTCCGACGCTGACATGGCTAAAAACCGCCGCGCCGAGATCGTCTACCGATGAAACGCCCGCTCCCACCTGGGGGCTTGGCCGTGCTGGCCAAGCCTGTGGCCGCTCTGGTGTTGATGAGCGGCCTGTGCGTGGGCGCGCATGCGGCCATTTTTGGCGATGACGAAGCCAGGCGCGCCATTTTGGATTTGCGCCAGCGCCTTGAAGCGCTTGGTCAGCGCCAAAGCGCAGAGCAGCAGCGCCAAAGCGCAGAGCAGCAGCGCCAAATCGCAGAGCTGCAACGCCAAAGCGATGAGTTGCAACGTCAAAAAGACGAGGCCCTCAAAACCAGCCAGGCCTTGGCGCGCACGACTGAAGAAAACGCACAATTGCGCCGCAGTCTGCTCGACTTGTCCAACCAGATTGAGCAGCTTCGTGCAGACCTCTCGCGCTTGCGTGGCCAAGACGAGCAAATCGCCCGCGAGGTCTCCGAGGTGCAAAGGCGCCTCAAAGATGTCTCCAACGGTGTCGAGGACAGGCTGCGCAGCGTCGAGCCCAGCAAAGTCAGCGTGGACGGCCGTGAGTTCATGGCTGCACCGGCTGAAGTTCGTGAATTCGAGGCCGCGCTGGCCATCATGCGCAAAGGTGATTTTGCGCAGGCGCAAAACGCATTCGGCACCTTTGTGCAGCGCCATCCGGGCAGTGGCTATCAAGCCTCGGCCTTGTTTTGGTTGGGCAATGCCCAGTACGCCATGCGCAACTACAAAGAGTCTCTGAATAGCTTGCGCGCCATGCTCAGCGAGGCACCCGAGCATGTGCGGGCCGCCGAAGCCATGCTGGCAGTGGCCAACGCCCTGACAGAGCTCAAAGAGCCCAGGCCCGTGCTGCGCCGCAGCTTGGAAGACCTGGTCAAGGCCCACCCCTTGTCTGAGGCGGCCAACGTGGCCCGTGATCGCCTGTCCAAGCTCAAGTAGATCAGCCAATCGCCTGCCATCACCTCAATCCCCTGCCTGGTGTGTTTGGGTTTTGTGGGCGCTGGCCTGCCAGCGATTTGTCGCATGCGGCATTGACTGTTGACGGGCACCTATCGCCAACAGAGCTCAAACAAAGCACACATAAAACCAAGCGGCGCGACAGCCACAGTCCGTGCCCATCCATCCACCTAAAATTGCCAGATGGATTTCTCTCAGTACCAAGCTCTGTACCAGCAAGTTTTGTGGGCCGCTTTTGCCTTGGCCGCCGCCTTTGGCGCCATCGCTCAGCGCACGCACTTTTGCACCATGGGGGCGGTGGGCGACATCGTCACCATGGGCGACTGGACCCGCATGCGCATGTGGGCCTTGGCCGCAGCAGTGGCCATCATCGGCTTTCAAGCCCTGGTCTGGGCCGGCTTGGTCAATCCCGAACTCACCTTGTATGCCAGCAAGCGCTTTATCTGGCTGTCGGCTTTGGTGGGCGGCATGTTGTTTGGCCTGGGCATGGTGCTGGGCTCGGGCTGCGGCAGCAAAACCCTCATACGCGTGGGCGGTGGCAACCTCAAATCCTTGGTGGTTTTTTTAGTGATTGGCCTGTCGGGTTTTGCCACCATCAAGGGCATCACGGCCGTGGCCCGGGTGGCCACGGTCGATCAGGTGGCGCTGGACTTGTCCATCACCGCTTCCCTGCCCGCCTGGCTGGCCCAGGCCACTGGCTGGGCAGCAGGCCCTGTGGGCTTGGGGCTGGGCCTGGTTCTTGGCGGGGGCTTGGCCCTGTGGGCGCTGTCGAGCTCGGCCTTGCGCACGCCCGATGGCTTGCTGGGTGGGCTGGGCGTAGGTGCCACCGTGGTGGCGCTGTGGTGGGTGAGCGGCCACCTGGGCTTTGTGGCCGAGCACCCTGAAACACTGCAAGAAACCGTGCTGGCCACCAACTCAGGCCGTGCTGAAGCCTTCAGCTTTGTCGCCCCCATCGCCTACACCCTGGACTGGTTGATGTTCTTTAGCGACAAGTCCAAGCTCTTGACCGTGGGCATTGTGTCGGTGTTTGGCGTGGTTCTGGGCTCGGCGGCCATCGCCTTGGCCAGCGGCAGCTTTCGCTGGGAAGGCTTTCGCAGCGCCGAAGACACGGCCAACCATTTGGCCGGCGGCGTGCTGATGGGCGTGGGCGGCGTCACCGCCATGGGCTGCACCATAGGCCAAGGCTTGTCCGGCTTGTCCACCTTGAGCCTGAGCAGTTTTGTGGCGCTGGCCGGTATTTTCTTGGGTGGCTACGCAGGCTTGCGCTGGCAAATTTGGCGCATGGAGCGCAGCCTGTGAGCGCTGCACCTCTGAATGCGATCCAAGGGCAGGGCGCTGAACAACTGGGGGCGATACAGCCGGCTTTGCACAGCGAGTTGTTGGCCGATCAAGACCGCCGCTTTGGCGGGCTGGCCCGCCTCTATGGCGCCCAAGGTGCTGCCCGCATTCGCGCGGGCCATGTGGTGGTGGTGGGCTTGGGTGGCGTGGGTTCCTGGACCGCCGAAGCCCTGGCCCGCAGCGGTGTGGCCCAACTCACCTTGGTGGACTTGGACCACATTTCAGAGTCCAACATCAACCGCCAAATCCATGCGCTGACGCCCACCCTGGGCCAAGCCAAGGTGCAAGCCATGCGCGAGCGCATTGCGCTCATTCACCCCGGTTGCGTGGTCCGCTGCGTGGAGGAGTTTGTAGACCCCCACAATTGGCCCGCCATCGCCTGGCCCGAGGACAACGGGCAGCCGCGGGTTTTGATAGATGCTTGCGACCAAGTGCAGGCCAAAACCGCCATGGCCGCCTGGGCCTTGCAAAGCGGTGCCCACTTCATCACCGTGGGCGCGGCCGGTGGCAAGCGCCACGCCCACCGCGTGGACATTGAAGACCTGGCCGAGGTCACCCACGACCCCTTGCTCTCGCAACTGCGCTACCGCCTTCGCAAACACCATGGCGCTGCGCGACAAAAGCGCATGGGCGTGGCCTGCGTGTTCAGCCGCGAAAGCGTCATGCAGCCTGCAGCCGTTTGCGAGGCTGGCAGGGACGACGCAGCGGTGAACGACAGCAGCTTGAACTGCCACGGCTACGGCTCCGTGGTCAGCGTCACTGCCACCTTTGGTGTGTGCGCTGCCGGCTGGGCACTCGATCACATGGCCGGCTTCACACAATTGTCACAAGCCTCTCAAAAGGGGTCCAAAAGCGCGCTATAATGGAAGTCTTGGCGGATGACTTCAACCTCATTTGCCAACGCCTAAGTCAGGAATCGCTTTCGATCCGCAACGCAGGCATCGGGTCGTTAGCTCAGTCGGTAGAGCAGCGGACTTTTAATCCGTTGGTCGCGTGTTCGAGTCACGCACGACCCACCAACTTTTTCATACAAACACCCAGTTCGCAAGTGCTGGGTGTTTTGTTTTGGGCGCTCGAAAACCTCAAAGCCCTGGGCAGGCATTTGGCGGCCTTCGCTGCGTCTTTGCTGGCGAAGACGCTGCCTGCGCTACCCATGCAGCTACACACTCTCAGGCGGCACCTGGCACAGACAAAGCACAGGCAAAGCCAGTTTGGAGCACGGCATTGCAGCCGCATGGGGCCTGCATGACCAAGCCAGGTTCAGGCAGCGACTGGGCTTCGCACGCCTCACACCTCGGGATGTCACTGTTGGGCGAGAGGTCATGTGACACTCTTTTGTCACATTGGCGAGATCAGCTCTTTGTTTCTCTCAATTCTTCTTTCAGGTTGAATCGTGGTGAGCAAATGCCTGTGGGTTCGTCCCCAGGCATGTCAAACCCGCCCGTTCAAACCCTTGGCCGCTTGCACCACCTGCAGAACCAGGCTTTCTTGGTAGCGGTGGGCCGGCATGCTCAAGGTCAGTGCGGCGGCGATGCGGCCGTCTGCATGGAACACCGGTGCGGAGATGCCGGCCACCTCGGCCAGTCGGTCGCCCACGGCTGCGTGCCAGCCTTGTGCGCGGATGTGGGCGTACAGGGCTTTGTCTTTGGCGCTCGCGTGCTTGTTAGGCTGTGCCTCAAAAGCCATGAGCACGCGCGCCCCCGTGCCTCGGTCTGCGGGCAGCACGTCGCCGGCGCGTATGTGGTCGCGCACCGGGTGGGGCGAGTCCACGCGGTATTGGCACAGTCGCACCCTGTCTTTGCCTTGGCCGCGCAGCACATGGAAGGCCGCGCTTTCACCGGTGAGCGCCACCAGCTCGCGCAGCACCTGGGGCACCACCCGGTCCAGTGAAAACGCTGCGTTGTACAGCGCGCTCAAGCGGGCCACCTCGCTGCCCAGCGCGTAGCCGCCTGTTTCTAGCCGCTGCAGCAGGCGGGCGTGTTCGAGCGAGGCGATCAGGCGCAGTGCCGTGCTTTTGTAAAGGCCTGTGCGCTGCGCCAACTCGGCCAGGCTCAGCGCCACATCACCGGCCTTGAAGGCGCCCAGCAGGCTGAGCGCACGGTCTACCGCAGCGGCGCCGCCGTGGGCAGGGTGGCTGTCTGTGGCAGTGGTGGCTTGGCGGGGCATGGCTTGCAGGCTGACAGCTGGGCAGATGCCGCGCTCAGAACGCGTCCTGCAGCAGTTGCAGGTAGTCGGCCTGGGACACGGTGCGGGGGTTGGTTTTG
>CANHKH010000123.1 GCA_947460165.1 Comamonadaceae bacterium | reverse complement strand
GGCTGAGTATGGCGCCGCAAGGCTCCCCGTGGACGCCGTCTTTACACCTTGAACGAAATGAGTCCCTGTGTCCATTCACGTCGCGCTCAGCCCCACCACCTCCTACACCTATGACCGTCTGGTGAGCCTGGGCCCCCAGGTGGTGCGCCTGCGCCCTGCCCCGCACAGCCGCACGCGGGTGCTGTCCTACGCGCTCAAGATCGAGCCCGAGGAGCACTTCATCAACTGGCAGCAAGACCCCTTTGCCAATTACCAAGCCCGTTTGGTGTTCCCCAAGCCCACGCGGGCGTTCAAGGTCACGGTGGACCTGGTCGCCGAAATGGCGGTCTACAACCCCTTTGACTTTTTTTTGGAGCCGCAGGCCGAGCAGATTCCTTTTGACTACGCCCCCGCCCAGGCCAAAGACCTGGCGCCTTACCTGGCCACCGAGCCGCTGGGCCCGCGGCTGCGCGCCTACCTGGACGGCCTGGACCGCAGCCCACGTGCCACGGTGGACGCGCTGGTCGCCCTGAACCAAAAGCTGCATGCCGACATCCGCTACCTGATCCGCATGGAGCCCGGGGTGCAGACCCCGGAGCAAACCCTAGAGCTGCGCTCGGGCTCCTGCCGCGACAGCGCCTGGCTGCTGGTGCAGGTGCTGCGCCACCTGGGCCTGGCGGCACGCTTTGTCTCGGGCTACCTGATTCAGCTCAAGGCCGACGTGAAAGCGCTGGACGGCCCCAGCGGCGCCGAGGCCGACTTCACCGACCTGCACGCCTGGTGCGAGGTGTTTTTGCCAGGCGCCGGCTGGATGGGGCTGGATGCGACCTCTGGCCTCTTGGCGGGCGAGGGCCACATTCCGCTGGCTTGCACGCCAGACCCAGCCAGCGCCGCGCCCGTAGAAGGCGGGGTGGACGAATGCGAGGTGACTTTCTCGCACCACATGACGGTGCAGCGCATCCACGAGTCGCCCCGCGTGACTCAGCCCTACACCGAGGCGCAATGGGCCCAGGTGCTGGCCTTGGGCGAAGCCGTAGACCGGGACCTGCAGGCCCACGACGTGCGCCTGACCATGGGCGGCGAGCCCACTTTTGTGGCCACCCAAGACCGCGACGCCGCCGAATGGAACACCGACGCACTGGGCCCCGCCAAGCGGGGGCTGGCCACCGAACTGGTGGGCAAGCTGCGCCAGGAGTACGGCCAGGGCGGTTTTTTGCATTTTGGCCAGGGCAAGTGGTACCCGGGCGAGCAACTGCCGCGCTGGGCCTTGTCCATTTGCTGGCGCGCCGACGGCCAGCCCGCCTGGCAAGACCCCGCGCTGTTTGCCGACGAAAGCAAGCCTGAAGACTGCCGCTTCACCAGCGCCGACGCGCTGGCGTTCACCCAAGCGCTCAGCCTTGAGCTGGGGCTGGCCGGCGAGGCCATCATCCCCGGCCATGAAGACGCCTGGTACCACCTGTGGCGCGAAGGGCGCCTGCCGGTGAACGTGGACCCCTGGGCCTCCAAGCTGGACGACGCCATGGCGCGCGAGCGCTTGCGGCGCGTGTTCTCGCAAGGGCTGCAGGCCGTGGTGGGCTATGCGCTGCCGCTGGCCGCCGGTGAGGAGGACACACCCGGCCCCAGCCGCTGGCGCACCAGCCCTTGGGTGCTCAGAGACGAGCGCCTGTATTTGCTGCCCGGCGACTCGCCCATGGGCTGGCGCCTGCCGCTGGACGCACTGCCCTGGGCGGCCCCAGCCGATGTGCCGCAGACCATGGACGTGGACCCTTTTGCCCCCCGCGCGGCCTTGCCGCTGGCCGCGTCTGTGCGCTCGGCGGGTGCCAAGCAGGCCGCCCCTGCTGCTGCTCCCCCAAAGCCTGCACTGGGGCAGTCTGCGCGTGGCCAGATTCGAACCGCCTTGTGCGCAGAAGTGCGCGACCCCCAGCGTGCCAAGGGCCCGCCCAGCCCGGCCTCGGCACAAGCCCCTTCCACGCCAGACCAGGCGGGCCAAGCCGTGGTGCAAGGCGCGCTCTACATTTTCATGCCGCCGCTGGCGCGGCTGGAAGACTACTTGGCGCTGCTGGCCGCCATTGAAACCACCGCGCGCAGCTTGAAGCTCAAGCTCATCTTGGAAGGCTATCCGCCGCCGCGCGACCCCCGGCTCAAGCTCTTGCAAGTCACCCCCGACCCCGGCGTGATCGAGGTCAACATCCACCCGGCCCACAGCTGGCGCGAGCTGGTGGCGCACACCGAGTTTTTGTACCAGGCCGCGCACGACACGCGCTTGGCCGCTGAAAAGTTCATGACCGACGGCCGCCACACCGGCACAGGCGGCGGCAACCACTTTGTGCTGGGCGGCGCGACCCCGGCCGACAGCCCGTTTTTGCGCAAGCCCGAGCTGCTGGCCAGCTTGATTGCGTACTGGCACAACCACCCGTCTTTGAGTTATTTGTTCTCGGGCCTCTTTATAGGCCCCACCAGCCAGGCCCCGCGCGTGGACGAGGCGCGCAACGACCAGCTCTACGAGCTGGAAATTGCGCTGCGCCAGATCGAGGCGCACCGCGCCCACCATGGCGAGCACATGCCGCCCTGGGTGGTGGACCGCACGCTGCGCCACATCTTGGCAGACGTGACGGGCAACACCCACCGCAGCGAGTTTTGCATTGACAAGCTGTACTCGCCCGACTCGGCCACTGGCCGCTTGGGCCTCTTAGAGCTGCGGGCCTTTGAGATGCCGCCGCATGCGCGCATGAGCATTGCCCAGCAGTTGCTGCTGCGCGCCCTGGTGTCGCGCTTTTGGCAAGCGCCTGGCCACCCCAAGCTCACGCGTTGGGGCACGGCGCTGCACGACCGCTTTTTGCTGCCCCGTTTTGTGCGCCTGGACTTTGAGGACGTGTTGCAAGACCTGCGCGACTTTGGCTACGACCTGGAGATGGCCTGGTTTGAGCCGCATTTTGAGTTTCGCTTTCCGCTCATTGGCGAGCACCACCTGCGCGGCGTCTCCATGAGCTTGCGCACGGCGCTGGAGCCCTGGCACGTCATGGGCGAAGAAGGCAGCGCGGGCGGCACGGTGCGCTATGTGGACTCCTCGCTGGAGCGGGTGGAGTTGCGCGTGCAGGGCCTGAACCCCGAGCGCCATGCCCTCACGGTCAACGGCCGCCTCTTGCCCATGCAGCCCACGGGCACGGCGGGCGAGCATGTGGCCGGTGTGCGCTACAAAGCCTGGAACCCACCGTCGGCCCTGCACCCGTCCATAGGCGTGCACGCGCCGCTGAGCTTTGACCTGGTGGACCGCTGGAATGAGCGCTCGCTGGGCGGCTGCCAATACCATGTGGTGCACCCCGGCGGGCGCTCTTACGACAGCTTGCCGGTCAACAGCTTTGAGGCTGAAAGCCGGCGGCTGATGCGCTTTGTGCGGCAAGCCCACACCCCCGGCCGCATGACGCTGCCGCCGGCTGCGCACAGCCCAGAGTTCCCCTGCACCTTGGACCTGCGCTTTTGAGCGCTGGGCACCCCGTGGAACCGAGCACACCTTCTTTGGCCCAAAGCCCTGCGCCCAACTCGGCCAGCGCGCAGGCGCTGGCGCTGGCCCCCAGCGCCGCCGCCGGCCATTTTGACGAGCTGCGCGGGCGCGCGGCCCCGCCAGCCTTGGCGGTGTCTGCCCCCTTGGCCGAGCCGGGGGCCGCAGCGTCCACATCCCTCAAAGCGGTCGCCGCAAAAGCTATGGCGCGACCTGTGGCCGCACCACTGCACACCACGGCACAGTCGCCAGCCGCCAAACCCGCCGCACCCCCGCCCACCGAGCCCGCCAGCTTGGCGGCCCACTGGCAAGATTTTTTCTCGGCGCTGGGCCCGCAAGGCCTGGGCGATCTGGACCAGCGCTTTGCCCACCTGCAGCGGCAAATTCGGGACAACGGCGTGACCTACAACGTCTACGCCGACGCCGACGGCCCGCAGCGGCCCTGGGCGCTGGACCTGTTTCCCCTGCTGCTCAGCCCGGCCGACTGGGCCCAGATTGAAGCGGGCGTGACCCAACGCGCCCGCTTGCTCCAAGCCGTGATGGCCGACGTTTACGGCCCGCACACCCTCACGCGCCAGGCCCTGCTGCCCGAGGCCTTGGTGCGTGGCCACCCGGGCTACCTGCGGCCCATGCAAGGCGTGGTGCCTGCCGGTGGTGCGCATTTGCACATTGCCGCGTTTGACCTGGCCCGCAGCCCAGACGGGGGCTGGTGGGTGGTGTCCCAACGCACGCAAGCGCCCTCGGGCCTGGGTTACCTGCTGGAGAACCGGCAAAGCATCTCGCTGCAGTTCCCCGAGGCTTTTCAGTCCATGAAGGTGCGCCGCTTGGCGGCCTCTTACAAAGCCCTGATAGACGCCATGAAGGCCGCTTGCCCCAGCCTGGACGGCGACCACGCTGGCCAGGAAAAGCGCATTGTGCTGCTGACCCCCGGGCCTTACAACGAAACCTATTTTGAGCATGCGTATTTGTCGCGTTACCTGGGCATTAGCCTGGTCGAGGGCAGCGACCTGCTGGTGCGCGACGAGCGCTTGTACCTGCGCACCATACGCGGCCTGGAGCCTGTGCACGGCGTGCTCAAGCGCCTGGACGACGAATTTCTAGACCCGCTGGAACTGCGCTCAGACTCCACCTTGGGCGTGGCTGGCCTCTTGCAAGTGGTGCGCGCCGGCAAGGTGCTGATGGCCAACGCGCCTGGTTCGGCATTTTTAGAGTCACCCGCCTTGCTGGGCTTTTTGCCAGCGCTCAGCGAGCACCTTTTGGGCGAAAAGCTCGCCCTGCCCTCCTTGGCCACCTGGTGGTGCGGCGAGCAGGCCGCCGTGCACGCGGTGCTGCCCAAGTTGCGCGACTGCGTCATCAAGCCCACCTACCCCCGCAGCCACGGCGAATCGGCCATAGGCCGCAGCCTGGACCGCCGCGGTTTGGACGAGTGGAGCGGGCGCATCTTGCGGCGCGGTGAAGACCACACCGTGCAAGCCTACATGCCGCTGTCGCAAACCCCCACCTGGCAGGCCGGGCGCATGTCGCCACGCTCGGCCATGCTGCGGGTGTTTGCCCTGGCCGACGGCCAAGGCGCCTGGCGGGTGCTGCCGGGCGGGCTGGCTAGGCTGGCGGGCAACAACGAAAACATCGCCTCCATGCAGCAAGGCGGCAGCAGCGCCGACGCCTGGGTGCTGGGCCAATCCGCGCAAGAGGTGCAGGCCGACCGCTTGGCCCGACCCGCCGCGCCGCCCGTGGGCCACAAGCCGGCAGTCAGCAGCCGCTCGGCCGAAAACCTGTATTGGCTGGGGCGCTACACCGAGCGGGCCGACAACAGCACGCGCTTGGCGCAGCTCACGCTCAAAGCGCTGGCGGGCGAAGACCAAGACTGTCAAGCGCTGTTGGCCTGGCTCAGCCGCTTGGCCATCAGCCATGGCCTGGTGCTGCCCGATGTGCCACCGGCCACCCAAGGCCGGCGCGTGTTCGAGCGGGCGCTGATGGCCAACCTGGGCGATGTCGCCCTGGCGCCCAGCGTGGGCTTTAACCTGCGCGCCCTCAAGCAGGCCGCCGCGGCCGTGCGCGAGCGCCTCTCGCAGGCCCAGTGGCAAACCGTGGTGCAGGCCGAGGCCGACTTTTTTGCCCGCTGCGCGCCCATCACGCAAGCACCTCTTGCCGGCCAAGCCGAGGTGTCGGCCAGCCAGGCCTTGAGCGCGCTGGACTCGGCCAGCCAGTTTTTGGCCGCGCTCACAGGCGCGCAAACCGACCGCATGGTGCGCGACGACGGCTGGCGCCTGCTCAGCATGGGCCGGCTGGTCGAGCGCTTGTCCACCCTGGCCTCAGCCCTGGCGGCCAGCCTGGAGACAGGCGCCGTGCATGAAGACGCGGGCTTTCGCGCTTTGCTGGCCTTTTTTGACAGCACCATCACCTTTCAGGCCCAGTACCAGCAGCGCCGGGACTTAGCCGCCTTGCTGGACCTGCTGGTGCTGGACCGAGACAACCCGCGCTCGCTGGCCTGGGTGGTGGGCTCCCTGGACCAGCGCCTGGCCAAGCTGGTGCCGGCCTTGGAGGGCGACCACAGCGACCTGCTGCGCACCCTGCCCGAGCCCGGTTTGGGAAGCTTGGGCGCGCTGTGCCGCGCCGCTATTGACTCGGCGGCCGACACCACCGCTTTGGGCGAGGCGCTGCGCCAGGCCAGCGGCTCGGCCCTGAACTTGTCGGACCTGATCAGCCAGCACTTTTTCAGCCATGCCGCCGGCCCCAGTGTCAGTTTGGGGGCCTGAGCCTCATGAAACTGCACGTTCTGCACGACACCCGCTACGACTACCACCCCGCGGTGGAAAACGCCCAGCATGTGGCCCACCTCAAGCCGCTGGACAGCGCGCACCAGCGCGTGCGCCAGCATGCGCTGCGCATCAGCCCTGAGCCCGCCCAGCTGCGCGAGGCGCTTGACGTGTACGGCAACGCTTGCCATTTTTTTGCCTTTCAAAGCCCGCACAGCGAGCTGCTGGTGAGCGCTGAAAGCCTGGTCGACACCGCCCCACCCCCCGATAGGCGCGCCCTGCCCACCCCAGCCTGGGAGCTGGTGCGTGAGCAGTTTCGCTACCACTCGGGCGCGCACTGGCAGCCGGCCCTAGAGTACGTGTTTGCCTCGCCCTGCATTCCGCGCGACGAGGCCTTTGCCGACTTTGCCCGGCCCAGCTTCACACCCGGCCGCCCCCTGGCCGAGGCCGCCTGGGACCTGATGCAGCGCCTGCACCGCCACATGGTCTACGAAAGCCTGAGCACGCAGGTGAACACACCCGCGCTGCAGGCCCTGCAGCAGGGCAAAGGCGTGTGCCAGGACTTTGCCCATATTTTGGTGGCCTGCTGCCGAGCGCTTGGGCTGCCCGCCCGCTATGTCAGCGGCTACCTGCTGACCACGCCCGCAGCGGGCCAGCCCCGGCTGATAGGCAGCGACGCCTCGCACGCCTGGGCCTCGGTGTTTTGCCCCATTGCGCCGGCCCCAAGCCCGACCGAGCCCCAGCAGGCCGGCGCTTTGAAGGGTTCAGCACCCGGCTTTTGGCTGGACCTGGACCCCACCAACGACCGCGCCCCCGGCGAGGACTACATCACCCTGGCCACGGGCCGCGACTTTTTAGACGTCTCGCCCATGCGCGGCGTCATTCGCGGCGGCGCCAGCCATGTGCTGAGCGTGGCGGTCACCGTCAGGCAGGCCGAGGAGGCCAGCGCGGGGCCAGCAGCCGCAGATTGTCACGACTGAGCCCCACACACCCTGGTCAGAAAACAAACAAGCGCGCATAATGTGACTCCATGTAGTCACACCAAGGATCGCCATGGAAATTGTGCAAATTCGTGAAGCCAAATCCAGCTTTTCTGCGCTGGTGGCAGCGGCTGAAAATGGCCGTCCCACCTTGGTCAGTCGCCACGGTCATCCCTGCGCCATGATCGTGCCTGTCGCCGATGGGGCTCGTCTGTATCCGCTGGACATGCCCAACCTGGCCAGCCATCTGCTGGCCTTGCCCGAACCCTTGTTCACAGAAAGGGACACCGTGCCGCTGCGGGGCATTGACTTTGAATAAGGGCTATTTGCTCGACACCAGCGTGGTGTCCTTGCTGGCGCCCGGACGCGGCAACGTCGGGGTCGCCCGCTTGAGCGAATGGTTGCATGCCCACCATCAAGATTTGTTTTTGCCTTGTATTGCGATTGCTGAAGTCTCCCAAGGCATAGACAAACTCAGGCGTGCGGGAGGCACAGAGCGGGCAGACCGGCTGGACCGCTGGCTGGACGATCTGTTGGCCGGCTACGCGCACCGTGTCTTGCCACTGGACGCCAGAGTCGCCCGCTTAGCGGGAAAGATCTCAGACGCGGCCATGGCACAAGGCCGACACCCAGGTTTTGCCGATGTCGCCATTGCCGCGTTGGCGCAACACGCCGGTCTGCTGCTGCTGACCTGCAACCTGAAACACTTTGAACCTTTGGGGGTGGCTTGCATGGACCCCATGGTGGACCTGCCCAGCTGACGGCTGAGCGCCCACACAGTGGCAATCCCTCAAAACAGACCCACACAGGGATGACGCCAGGAGGCGACAGCCTCAGCTTCAGTCACAATTCGACTCCCGCAGACCCGTCCGCGGCGCTCTCTTGGGCGCCCGGTCTGGCTGAACCAGAAACAAGAACTTAAAGGAGATCTCCATGAGTCGTCGTGAATTCCTCACCAAGGGTGGCGCAGCCGCCGTGGCCGCAGGCGCTGCCGCCTTGACGCAACCGGCAGTGGCCCAAACTGCCTCAGACACCATTCGCTGGCGCATGGCGTCGAGCTTTCCCAAGAGCGTGGACACGCTGTTTGGCACGGCCGAGTTCATTGCCCGCCGCGTGGGCCAAATCACGGGCGGCAAATTCCAAATCAGCACGCACGCCGCCGGCGAGATCGTGCCGCCGCTGCAGGTGCTGGACGCCGTGGAAAAAGGCACCATTGAGTGCGGCCACACCGCGCCTTACTACTTCATTGGCAAGGACCCAGCCTGGGCCATGGGCACCTGCGTGCCCTTTGGCCTGAACAGCCGCCAATACAACGCCTGGTGGGTGCACGGCGGCGGTGAAAAG